>NZ_JAIOUQ010000001.1:0-31642 GCF_019931065.1 Methanobacterium spitsbergense
AATGGACAACAAAACACGGAAAACATCAACAACCCCCAACAACTTGACAGCCCCATAATATCCTCATAATGTATTAATAAATGGATATTTGTTCATTTTCTTCTAATTTTTACATTAAAAACTAAAAGTTTTTATATTTAAACAGGTTATTATATGTCATATATTGGTTAGAAGAAATTTCAATCGAGGGGGATGTTATGGATAATGGATTTGGAATGAACATAGAAGTTAAAAGTAGACCAATAGACTGTAAAATGAACGCAAATAGTGCAACAAACTCAGCTAATTCAGCGTTATGTGACAGAACCGACTGTCCATCCTATGGTAAATGGTATTGTCCATTTACAGGCTGGTAATAATTTTATATTTTTTTTAAATTTCTTTGGTTTATTTATTTTTAATATCAATTTATTATAATCCAAATACACTTAAATAGCTTGATATATTAATATCCTTGAAGATAAATATGTTTATAGTTAAAATTACTTTATTTGGACTTTTGTTGGAGATTTAACATGAACACTAAAATTAACAATATTTTGGAGATAAGCAGATTGGCAGGTATTGCCATTGGAATATTTCTGGCTATTTATTGGGGAAACAACCCGATACAGCAGTTCAGTATAATAACAGCATTTGCTGTAATCTTTATTGCAGGTTTAACAGGTATTGAAAGTATATTCTTTGGTGAAAGTGCATCTGAGCAATCAGGATACACCGGTGGAAGGGGTTATCAACGACAATCTGGAGCAAATAACCTTGCACTTGCAATTACAGCCATACTTGTATATCTGTTAGGATGGGGTTACTTTGCTCAGCTAGCCATTATGTCAGTTTTAATAATATTCCTGGCCCTCTCTGGAACAAACCATGCGTACAGTGCTATTAAAGAAGGCAACCGCAGCATTAAAAATATGTCGCGTCCAATTATGACCATTGTATTTCTTGTAATACTTTTGTTCTTCATGCTAAATTCTATTTACTACCCTTTAACTTAGATAAGAACTGTAAAACCCAATGAATCTGGATGAACACATTACCATCCAAGTTTGGTTATTTGATTTCATTATTAGATGATAGATTTAAAACTGAAATTTAAATTGATTCATTCTCTTTTTTAAAGAAAAAATTTAATTAGTAACAGAGTTATAATGTTATATTACTTAAAAATAAATAGAGGTGGAATTGTATGGCAATTGAAAAAGAAATACAAAGCCTTGAACTGGATTTTGAAGATTCATATGAGTTATATGGACAATCTGTTTTAAAGGAGATTGTAGGTGCTGTAAAGAACGACCAAGAAATTGTTAAAATTGAAGTTTCTTCTGCAATTTTTATTTACCGTGAGTATATTGAAACAAAATATATTACTGTTGATGTTATTCCATTCCACCAGGTTCGAAGGTGTGCTGCCCTTCTAAAAGATGAGGAATAAATCACTAAATTAAATTAGTTAATTATTTTTTTACAAATTATATTATAATGATATGTATATTCAATTTATTTCCATCCCTTTTAATCAAAATTTTCTGATGTATATCAATACCTTTGTTTGACAATTAATTAGAAGAATTAATAAATAATGACAACATAATATGATTTGTTCTGGTGGCGGGGCAGAACTTAGGGCTCTGAGGGGTTCCCTAAAATAATAAAAATAGAATAATCTGACCGATTTAAGCCTTTTAAACTTAAAATAGGTATCTTTTTGTGATTAAACTCATTTAATCTCTGTTTTTTACATTAGAGGATATCTAAGTTAAGATCAAGATAATTATATGTGTAAATTAAAATAAATATTAATTCTATTTTTTTGTTTTTATTTATTTTACAATATTTTAGCTTTTAACATTTCTTTAGTTAATGAAAAATGTATATACACATAAAAATAATTTGATATATTCAAAACAAATACATTATAAATCTGTTTAAGATATCCAAGTGAACTACCCCTTCCTTTCGGAAGGAGCTTCTTCCTTCATTAAATCCACTAATGTGGTTTTTTTCAGAGAAGCTTTAATTTCCGTAGTTCCTACGGTACTGATTAGATTAAGTGTAGTATGCTTGGTTATCGCATACGATAATATTAATTATTGTTAAATTATTATTTATATGTAGTGGTTGGATTCATCCCCACCCTCACACATGGAGTATTCTCCAACATTAAGATAAAAATCCTAGGGAATGAAATAATGAAGTTTAAAAAATTATCACTCTTGATTTTAGTTGTTTTGATTATAATTGCAGGTGTTGTTGCTGTTCAATACTTTACTGGAGGTAATTCCCAGTCTAATTATAATTCCCAAACAGCGGGATCCGTTGTTTATATTGAAAATGGTGTTTCAGGCGTGGTTACAATCAATGATCCATTCCTTAACAGAACTACAGCAATCACTGTGATATACTATCCCATGGATACAGGTACAGGTTTTATTGTAACCAACAATGGTTATATTATAACAGCACTCCATGTGGTAGGTGATCTTAAAGCACTCGATAAACAGCAGCTTAAAATATTGAGTAGTAGCGACATAGAACGTTATACCGAAATGGCGGCTGTTAAAGGTTATATTGACCAGTACAATCCAGAGTTAGTATCTGAACTTGGAACTTCCTCGGCCGATCCAAACAGCACAACCAATGCATTAATTCAGAGAGGTCTTCTATCTGTTAGTTCTACAAAACAGGTTATAAAAGTCAAAGTACCAAATATTGACCAGAAATTTACCGCAACACTTGTGGATGTGGGAAATCCTAATATAGGTGAAGATGTGGCACTTTTAAAGCTCAACACAAATCTTAATAATTTACCCACACTTAATATAAGTTCAAAAAAGCCTACGATTCTAGAAAAAGTCCATATGTATGGGTATCCAGGTTCGAACAGCACAAATTCAAGTTTTAATCAGCAGGAGCTGAAACCATCCATTTCTAATGGATTTTTAACCACCGAAACAGCTAAAAATAGCACAAACTCCAATAACAATTTCAATATTCAATCCATATTTGAAAATCTTGTCAACTGGTTTACAATATCTTCCACATCACAGACTGTCGCAAATAGCTCAATATATTATGGTACCACTGCCGAAACAACTAAGGGTGAAAGTGGAGGTCCTGTTATGGATTCACAGAATAATGTACTGGGGATTATAATTTTTGGTGTGGAATCAAGTGACTTATTCAAACAGCAAATCAAAATAACATCCAGTCTTTTCATGTCTTCAGATTACATTGTACAGATCTGTAAGAAGAATAATGTTTCAATAAATGTTGTTTAAACTCTATTTACCCATTTGAGCGTAAATTATCTACAAACAGTTTATAATTAGAATATAAGAAAGGGTGAATAATAATTAGGGTTTAATAGATTATGTATTTATTTTTTTAATTAATCTTTATTTTTAGGTATTATTCATCTATTTTATTTCTTTTTTTCAGATTTTTTATATTCATCCGATTTTTTCTCAAGTGTAAGAACATCTTGGTAAATATCAGCCCATATTTCTGCTTTTAAATTATTACCCGATTGTTTTTTTATTTCATTACATCTTTCCTCAATTTTATCCAGTTCTTTTTGATGTTCAATTTCCAAATATTCCTTGTTTAATTGTTCTAACTTTTTTTCTATCCTTTTGTTGTCAGATTTAAGAAATTTAAATTCCATGTTTGAATCCCCATAGTAACAAATAATAATCTAACTTTATTATGTTGGTTTTCATTAATGAAATTAATGATAGATTTTACAGTTTAAAAACTGTTTTTATGAATAAAAATTGGGTGGTGCAAGAAATAATTTAAGAAAAAAAATAAATAAATTATTTATTATTCATTACAACCGCTGTAACACCTGTTCTAATGGGAAGATAATTAAATAAACTACTTCCGCATATGATGGGATGTAATAGGAGAGCAATATTGCCAGAAACACCAGACCGGTAAATGCGATATTAATCCTTTTTGTGAAGATAATCTGTGCTTTGTCTACTGTATCAAGTATAAAATTGTGTCTAGTTGCATATTCCCAGTTTAAGAAGAGAAGTACAGCTATACCCAGCATGTTTAAATTAAACACAACATGTGTTACTGGAAACTGGCCGTAATCACCTGTTAATGTTGATGAAAATGGAACCAATACAATAAACAGCAGCCAGATCACATTTATCCACAACAATGTGCCATCCATCCTGTCTATCTGTTTAAAAATACGATGGTGTATTTTCCAGAAAACAGCAAGAAGAACGAAACTAATTATAAGTGATATAAGATTTGGTATGATATTAAGAATAGCATTTGTCACAGCTGCATTAGTTAACGGGCCAGAGATTTGAGGAGCAGCTAACCCCAAAACCAGCAAAGTCATAGCAATGGCAAATATACCATCAACAAGAGTTTCAAGACGTTTAGTGTCCATTGTACCAGAAATTTCAGATTCAACCATTTTAACCACCCCACAATAAAATTCAAAACATAACAATCATATCAGTAACACAATAAGTTTATTCTATTTACTTAATTCAACGCATTTTATTTATAAAGGTTTTGCTTAGAGATAGAGGATTTTTAGAAATGAAAAAATGATTAAGATAACAAAAATCCAAACAAGAGTATAAATTAGGCCAACACACAACTATAACAAACATTCCTAAAAAATGAATAACAATAATCCATTGGAAATTGAATTAACTCACAGAGGAATAAAATAAATAAAAAAAATTATGAACTTCTCTTACACCAAAAATTTATGGGAAATATGTAAATTTAAAAATAAAATAATAAAATTTGTTTAATAAATGTTTAGAATCTTTAAGTATCAATTTTGTTTATTACACCATTCTTCCAAGGCTTCTATTGCACCCTTTGATAATCTACCCTTTTTATCTCCGAATTTGTTTAGGGCCATTATCCTAAATTTTACCTCCAATTCAAAGGGAATATTAATTGTCATTGCCATTTTATCACTCCAAATCAAAAATTGGGGAGAACTGAAAACAGACCCACATATTATTGTTCCACAATTTCAAATTCCACAAACAATATTTTAAATATCATTTGATGTGTATTATTATTTGAATGAAGAAGATATAGATTCTTCATAAATTAGACCATAATTATGCACGAATTGAGAGATTAAATTTATGATGGTGGTAAAAAATGGGTTATAATCCCAAAAAACTATAATTTAGTTCGGAATATTCTTCCTATTCTTTACATGTTCCTTGCTCTTCTGTCAGTCCGGTATTTATCAAAACGTAGGTATGTCTTGAATATTGGTGGGAATATTTTGGTTATAACACCTTCCATATCACCTGATACATCGTCTAAAAGGTCCATGATTGGTAATTCTTGAGGACAATGTCTTTCACACTTCCCACACTTGGTACAATTAGAGGCGTAAGCGGGTTTACCATGGATTACTCCTAAACTCAGTGCATACATAATCTGTGTTTCTATTTTATTACTAGGAAATATTTTTGAGGAATCGTACATCTCGAAACATTTGGCTATATCAACTCCAGATGGACATGGCATGCAGTAGCGGCATCCAGTACATCCTATTTTCATAAGTTCCCTATATTTATCCCTGACCTGCCCTATTATGTCTAATTCCTCTTTTGAAAGTGAATTTGGCACTGCTTCATCCGCAATTTTGAGATTTTCTTCGATGTGTTCCTCTTCATTCATTCCTGAAAGAACACATGTTACTTCAGGATGGTTTAAAACCCATCTTAAGGCCCATTCCGCAGGTGTTCTCTTTACTTCTGATTTGTCCCATATTTCTTGAACTTCGGGAGGTATTGCACGTGTGAGGTTACCTCCTCTAAAAGGTTCCATAACTATTATTCCCAATCCTTTTTGTGCAGCATATTTTAAACCTTCTGTTCCTGCCTGGTTTTCTTCGTCAAGATAATTGTATTGTATCATACAAAAATCCCAGTCGTATGAATCTACAATCTCTTTGAAAGTGTCTTTATCTCCGTGGAATGAAAAACCTGCATTTTTGATTTTTCCAGCTTTTTTTATTCTATCTAAGAATGTTAATACATCCAGTTCAATCATCTTTTTCCAGTTTGTTGCGTGGAGGCCGTGTAGCATATAGTAATCTATGTATTCTATGTTGAAATTTTCAAGCTGGACTTTGAAAACATTTTCAATATCTTCCTTATTTTTCACATTCCAAGGTGGAAGTTTGGTTGCAATTTTAACCTTCTCTCTGTAGCCATCTTGAAGTGCTCTTCCAACCAGTGGTTCGTTCATGTAGGCTATTGCTGTGTCTATGTAATTTACACCATGGTCTATAGCGTATCGTATCTGTTTAATGGATCTTTCTTCGTCTGTTCTTCCGTTTTTAGATGGCAATCTCATTGCACCATACCCTAAAACCGATAGTTCATCCCCATTTTTTTCTACTTTCCGGTATAGCATTGTATTTTAGCCCTCCACAAATTTATCTATTAATTTTTTTATCTTTAACAAAATTTTTATCATTATTTTGATATTCCATCCCAGAAAAGTTCAAATGCTAAATTGATATTTTTTTCATTCAAGTTTTCTGGATACTTGGTGAAATGGCTTACAGTTCCAAAGATATTGCCCCAGAAATAATCCATTACCATTTCATTGTACACCATTTTGATTTCATTCTTTTCAATGCCCTTCTTGTAGATTTCCATTACTTCCACAAATCTGGTTTCAGCTTGTTCTTTGGTAAGTGAAGTAATATATGGTGAACTGTGGAAAATTAGGATAAATTGGAATTTATAAGGGTTATTGATGCCGAAGTTGATGAATTTTAGCCATAATTTTTTTACATTTTCTTTAAATGATTCTTTATCGTTGTAGTTTCCCTTAACATCGTTCAACATACAACCCTTGATGTTTAGGTATAGGGTGTTTATCAATTCTTCTTTGGTTTTGAAGTAATGGAATAATGTTCCTGTGGCCACTCCAGCTGTTTTTGCAATTTCTGCTGTTGATGTTCCATGGAACCCGCGTTCAACAAACAACTTAAGTGATACATCTAATATGCCCTGCTTTTTATCGTTCATGGTATCACATTGATAATTTTTATTGTACTCCTAAACATAACTATAGACTGATTAGTCAATTTACATATTTAATACTTGCGATCATACAAGATCAAGTTAGGATATTCTATTCAAAAATAGTAAAAATTTAAAATATTAAAAAAAATAATGGTTTTATAAATTCACATTTATTTTATTATTTTTTATTTTTTCGCAAGTTATTCAAAAAAAATGTTTAAAATTTATATTTGAAATTTATATCTTAATTTAATAAAAAATCACTGCAACATTCTTAATCTTGATTCAAGAACCGCTTAAATTCTTGTTTTTTGTTGTAAATGAAGAATTAATTTTATCTACAATTTTATCTTTATCATTGCATTTTGGACAATCCAGCTCTTCATTAGGGTTGTATAATGCGCCACAGTGTATACATTTAAACTCTATCTTGGTTTTCCACATTTTATCTTTCTCAAGGTTGCAATTGTTGTCTTGAATAATTAATATTAACAATATAATTAATTATCAATTTTCAAAAAATTTTTTTAATTAAGATAGATGTTAAAAATCAGGATATTTATAGTTAACGATTCAAATAAAATTATATTTAGATAAATACAAAACGTTTTTTTAAACAGTATTTTAATGTAAAATAATGTATATCCAGAGATAAATTGATAAAAAAGTTAGATGTTTAAATTAAAGATCGCTTAAATAGTCTATCTCAGCTTTGAATCCAGAATTAATTTTGATTTTATTGATGTAATGGAGCACTTATGTTATCTACAATTTTATCCTTACCATCACACTCTGGACAATCAAGCTCTTCTTTAGGATCGTATAACGTTCCACAGTACAAACATTTAAACTCTATTTTCGTTTCGCACATTTTAATATTCTCACTAAATTGATATTAGACTAGTTAGATGAGATATTATATTTTATTTCCTAAACATAGCTTAAACTTTTCTATTGGTCATCCATTTTATTGCAAATCAAGGCTCAACTTATAACTAGAACCATATCATATAATGTGTCAAGTTTATGAGTAGAATAGTAGAAATAAAAAAATAATTAATACCAATGTTCATGATGTAGGATGTGAGCTCTGTAGATATTTGATGGTTCAAAATTTATTTGAATTGAGAATAAATATTTGATTTTTAGGTATTGTACAATTTAAGCCATTAATTTATTTGGGTATTTTAAAGTTGAATGTTCTCAACTGTCTGATTTACACATATCCCGTGTATTTGCCTTTCAACTGCTCTTTTTGTTATTGTTAATCTAATTCTTGGTTTAAAATAAGTTTTTAAGCTCATGATCATGGTTTTGCAACTTGTATGAATTGAAATAGTGTATAATTCATCATATCTAAAGCTTTAGAAATATTATAGGTTTTATAACCCTTATTTATTCTAACAATACATATTCATTTATTTAAACAAATAATTGGTAGTTTAATAGATTCTTTTTTATACTTTGTAGGAAAGAAATTATTATATCGAATTATAATTTTTTAAATGATGAAAAAATGAAACTAAAACAATTTATGAATCTTATTTTGGTTATAAGTATATTATCATTAATTTTAATGCCTGTTAGTGATGCATGGACATGGAAAACACATTCAGATATTGTTGATGTGGTTTATTATGGTTTACCAGTTGATGTTCAGCAGAAATTGGATTTGAATGCAATGCATGATGGTTCTAATGATCCTGATGAAAAGTTTCATGACTTCACCTACCACAGTTATCCTAAAAGTTATGACAAAGCAAAAATGTGGCTTGACCAGGGTAAAGCTTCCTATGATAAGGGAGATTATAGTAATGCAAGTTATGATTATGGCGTTGCAAGTCATTACATATCAGATACTTTCTCAGCACCCCATGCAGTAAGCGGAGAAAACTATGCAGACCATAGCAAGTATGAGAACCATGCCAAAAAACTTAACCCTATTGCAACCTCTGTTAATGGGGATTTGAATACTATAATGCAAGATGGTAAAAATCAAGGAGCAGTTAGCTGGAATAGCTGGCTTCAAACCCATGATGATTCAATAATACAGAATGATTTAAATAAAGGTGCATCAGCATCATTATCTGCTATAAAAGATAGTATAAACAGCACTAGCAGCAATACTCCTAAGGAGTCTTTTATTGATTATATTATTAGAATGTTAAAAAACTTGTTTTAAATTAATTTTTTTTTATTTTGTTGGTTGAATATTCATTTTAAAGCTAATCTACTTAAATTTAGCAAATTTTGTTACTGCAAATTATTTGACAAAGATTTATATACTAAAAAAATAACAGTAGAACAATATTATGTTACGTGATTATTTCAGAATATGATTAAAAAAAATGAAATTAGTCAATATTAATGATCAAAAAAATGGGGGAATGATTTTTGTTATGGAATCCGATTTAATATCAAAGAAAGAATTGTTAGAATTGACCAAAATATCCTATGGTCAATTATATCGGTGGAAGAGGAAAAATCTGATACCTGAAGATTGGTTCATTAGGAAATCCACATTCACAGGACAGGAAACCTTTTTTCCAAAGGAAAAAATACTTGATAGAATTGATAAAATCAAGAATATGAAGGGAAACATTTCACTGGATGAACTTGCCAACATGCTTTCTCCAAACTTCATGGAGATCTCAATGTCAAAGAACCAGTTGATTCAACAGAACATTGTTTCAAAGAATACAATTGATTTCTACACTGGTGAAAAAGGAGAAAAAGAAGGCTATGCCTTTGAAAAAATACTCTACCTCAATGTTTTAGATAACATGTTTCAATCGGGGAAAATCAATTTTGAAGAAGGAAAAATAATATTAAATCTGTTAGAAGAAGATTATCCTAAATACAATGGAAAAAATTGTGAATTACTTTTCATTCGTAAATTGGGAATTTCAAGTTGTTGTCTTATTTCAAATACTTGTGAAATTTACTTTGAAAATGGCATAAAAATAATTGAAAGGTTAAGTCTTTCCGATTTATTAGAGGAATTAAAAATCAAAATGGTTTAATTGGAGTTTCTTCGGTGCACCTATTCTTGACAGGATATCTGATCGTTATGGACGTCGTCCAATTCTACTGATTTGCTTCATGGGTTCAGCAATTGGTTATTTTATCTTTGGAATTGGTGGTGCATTATGGGTTTTATATATTAGTCGTGCCATTGATGGCTTCACCGGCGGTAATATGGCAATTGTCCAATCTTATTTATCAGATATATCAAATGAAGATAACAAAACCAGGAATTTTGGATTATTTGGAGCTGCAACAACCTTGGGTGTAATTATTGGACCGATTTTTGGCGGTTTATTAAGTCAAATAAGCCTTGACACGCCTGTGTATATTGCTGGAATATTCGCATTAATTGAAATCATATTATGTTTGATATTATTACCTGAATCTTTACCATTAAATAAGAGAAATCATAAAACAATTAAATGATATAAATCCCTTTAATGCAATAGGGAGAATGTTAAGAAGACCCATTATTAGAGGACTTTTAATAATTTCTGGAATTACCGAATTCATCTTTGATGGTGTTAATATAAACATACCAGTTTACCTAATCCACAAATTTAATATCTCACCTTTAGAATTGGGAATTTTAATGATAATATCTGGGATTACCCTAATAACAATCCAAGGAGGCTTAATTGGAACATTATCAAAGAAATTTAAAGAAAAAACTCTAATTTCAATGGGATATCTCATAATGGCTGCCAGTCTAATTTTATCACATATGTAACATCATTATGGACTATATACGTTATAGCTGTCACCATCTCTATCGGACTCGGATTAATATTGCCAGTATTAAGTGCATTATTATCAAACAATACACCATCCAACGAACAAGGAGAAATGTTTGGAGTGAATTCATCATTACTTGGTTTAATGGCTGCACTAGGTCCTTTATTTGCAGGATTGGTTTATGACCTAATAGTACCTAATGCTACATTTTGGATCGGTGCAATACTGCTATTATTATCATTAGTGATTATTGCACGATTAAAAATCACTAACACACAATCCGCAGACAATAAATCTAGTAATACCTAATTTAAAATATTTATTAAAAAAAAAATAAAAATATTAGGGATAATTTCCCCATTCTTTTTTTAAATAATTTATTTGATTTCCTATCAGATCCATTTAAATTAGATTCGCTGTTGGAACAGTCAAAACCTTTTCATTTATTTTACTCTGTTCTATTACACCGTCTCTTATTTTAAGGATCCTTGTTTTGTCTGTTGTTTCTGCATCGTGTGTTACCATGATAACTGTGGTTCCTTCCCTGTTTACATCGTGTAATAGGTTCATTATATTTTCTGTTGCTTCTGAATCAAGGTTTCCTGTTGGTTCGTCTGCTAATATAAATTTTGGTTTGTTTACCAGTGCACGTGCAATTGCAACTCTCTGTCTTTCTCCTCCAGAAAGTTTTGCAGGTAAGTAATCCATTCTATGGCCTAAACCTACATTTTCCAGACATTCCTCTACTCTTTTTTTCCTTGAAGATTTACTAAGCTTTTTATCACCACTCAAGTTTCTTGTTGGAAACTCTACATTATCACGTACACTCAATGCAGGGAGCAGATTAAATGTTTGGAAGATAAAACCAATTTTCTCCGCTCTTAACTTGGTGAGTTCAGATTCTGACATGGATGATGTTTTCTTTCCATCTATTATGAGTTTTCCTTGTGTTGGTGTATCAAGACATCCTATCATATTCATGAGTGTTGATTTACCAGATCCTGAAGGACCCATTATAGATACAAATTCACCCTTTTCTACCGTTATATTCAAACCTCTTAGAGCATTAACCTGTATACCGCCTAAATCATAGGTTTTCCAAAGTTTTACCATTTACTAAATTTTCCATTTATAACACCTTTTTAATATCCCTAAATTTTTTTTATTCATGTCTTAAAGCTTCTATTGGACTGATTCTATTGGCCAGGTAAGCTGGTAGTAATCCTGAGAATGTTCCAATAACCAGTACAATCAAAGCAACTTGAATTACAACCATTGATGGTATGGTGAAGTTGAAGCTAGTGGCACCCATAAATATTCCAAGAACATTATAAATTGGAGATATAAACAGTATACCTATTAATCCACCTATGGTACTTAGAATTAATGATTCATATATTATCAAGAGCATAATTGACCTTTTCTTGGTTCCAATTGCCCGCATTGTACCTATGTCTTTGGTTTTCTCTTTTACAGACATCATCATAACATTCATTATGAGAACCATTGAAACAGCAAAGATCATGACAACAATCATGTTCATAAAGGTTAATACTCCCTTTAAATTTTTGTCGATGGTTTTCTGTGTATCCTTTTGAGTGTATATATCGTATTTTGGATATGCATCCTGTAAATTGGTTTCAACAGTGTCTGTTGTATATTGGCTGTTAGGTGATATTATAACCGTTGAAATAAGATTAGGCCTGTCAGATACTGTCTGAGCATATGATAATGATGTGACAATGGAATTGTCTATTGTTAACGGCCATCCAGTTCCAACTTTGTTGATGATTCCAACCACTTTAAATTCATCATCACTGACTTTAAATGTTCCACCAACTGTTACATTGTATTTTTTGGCAATTTCTGATCCTATAATTACTGCATTTTCACTAGCACCTACCAGTGAATTTGATCCATTGACTGTATTGTTTCCAATAAATGCCTGTTCTTTTCCTGGTGTGAGACCTACAACCATTGCTGGACTTTCATCACTGCCTGTTGTGCTCCCCTGTAACGGTGCAAACAGTGCTTTTGTGCTTTTCTGTTTATCTACTTCGCTACGATCAAGCACTTCGTTACCAATGCTTTCATCGATGATACTTCCTGCAGGTGGAAAGCTGGTTCCATTCTGCTCAAAATACAGATTATCTTTAACTGTACCTAGATCTCCCTTTAGACCCGACTGCATTTCATACATTACAATGTTTACGACGCCAATTAGTAAAACACATGCCATAACCCCTATTATACACATTGCAGCACGACTTTTTTTGGCTTTAAAATCTTTAAAAGCTATATCTAACATTAAATTTTCCCCCGATTATTAATAATTGAATTATATTTTTATTAATCCCCCAAACTAATATGACTAAAAATTCTTGATGCCGAATGAGCAGCGTAAAAGGGTTTTATTGAATATAAAATTAGAATATAAAAATAATAATTTTTATTCTTCAATTTAATTTTATCCCCAAATATTAAATCATAATTTAAAAAACTTACAATTCTGTCTTAGTTAACTATCACTAATCTAAAATATAATTTCCCCCATTTTACAAAACACCTATTGTCTTGAACTTTTATTTTATACTTTCAATGGAACGTATTACCAAATCTAATGTGTTTTCAAAGAGCACATCCTGTGTCATCTCATAATTTTCCATATACATTTTGGTGACTGGAACTAAATTATTTACAGTATTGGACATGCATAGCATAATCAATGCTGTTGGAGCTGGATCTACTTCTTTCCTAATGGTTTCATCTTTGATCCCTTCGTTTAATGCATCTATGACTACTTGAAAGCTATTTATCCTGATTTTTCTAAGATTTTCAAGATTTGGAGACTCTTTATTTTCAAACATTCCTGAATGATAGTAGGCTTCGTAGTATCCCCTGTGTTTTTTGTAAAATTCGTAGTATGTTATACAGATAGTCTTTATTTTTTCTATTCCTGTCTGGTTCTTTTGATCGATGTGTTTAAACATTTCACTGATGATTTTTGATGCTCTTATTGCAATGGCAGCGTAGATATCATCCTTGTTTTTGAAATACTTGTACAATGTGCCCCTTGCCATTTCTGTTTCACGGGCTATGTCACTCATTGCAACGTTATCATAACCTTCCGTGAAAAATAATTTTTCAGCGGCATCTATAATATCATTACTGCGTATTTCACGTTCTCTTTCCTTTCTAATCGCTTTAGTCACTAATTATCACTCCATACAAGTTATCTTTTCAAGGATAATATTATATTTTGACCACGACACATTGCCAAATTATTATACATAATGTTTTAAATAATTACACCATGAATTTATAACTGAACATCATGTCACGATAATGAAACATGTGTCATTTTACTATTTAAATGTTTTTACTGTACAATAAAAATTCACGAATCAATAAACAATAGAATTAATAATTAAATCAAATAATATCATAAAATTTAATAAAAGATTTATAAACTATTTTATTTGAAAATAATAAATAAATCCATGAAACAGTAATTAAATGGATATCATATAATTTTGTTCAAAAATATTTTTTAAATCAAATATTGATATATTTTTCACTGATTTTTAAATTAACAATGTTAATGATCGTTAATAAACAATAAACTATAAGCATAGGTTACAAACTAACACAAAACTATAGTATATTATATAAATAATAAATTTTATTTGATTATTTAAAATGTTAATATTTTTGGGATAACATGATCCATGAAGATGGGGAGCACGTTACATCCCCTACCAAAATTGAAGGAAAAATTCATCCTAAAATCATTGCTGAAGAATTTATTGATTCTAAAGAGCGTTTATATGATATCATTAACTTTTTACCCGATGCTACTTTTGTAATAGATTCTGGGGAGCATGTAATTGCATGGAACCAAGCCATGGAGGACCTGACAAATATTAAAGCAGAGAAGATGCTTGGAAAGGGCCTTTATGAATATTCAATACCTTTCTACGGTAAAAGAAGAAAGCTTTTAATAGATCTTGCATTATCATCCAGCAAGAAATTAGAAAGTGAATACTACTCAATCTCTAGAGAAAGAAAGTCTATTACAGCCGAAATTTACATCCCATCACTTAGTGGAAAGCCTACCTATTTATGGGGTAAAGCCACCACATTGTACAACAAAAAAGGTACAATTGTAGGTGCAATTGAATCCATAAGGGATATAACATCTAAAAAAATGGATGAAAAAGAGCTTAAGCAATATCGTGAAAACCTTGAAGATTTGGTTGAAGAGCGAACTGATGAGCTTAAAAAAATAAATAAACAGCTTCAAATTGAGATAGGAAAAAGGGAAAAAATAGACAGGAAATTGAAACTGTCACGAGAGAACTATCGAAATATTTTTAAAAATGCAGGAATAGGTATATTCCAATCCACACCCAAAGGAAAGTTTCAAAAAGTCAACAGCACCATGGCACAGATGTTTGGCTATGAATCCCCAGAAGACATGATAAACTCCAATGATGAGATTAATGAAAATATTTACATAGACCAAAAACATCACACAAATATCATTAAAAGAATCAGTGCCAGCGATGGGATTCTTAAATTTGAAACTGAGTTCATTCGAAAAAATGGTGATAAAGGGATTGCAGATCTAAGTATAAGAGTTGTTCGGGATAAGGAAAATAACCCAATCTATTTTGAAGGCTTTGTTCAGGACATCACAAGTAGAAAAGATACAGAAAAGCTTCTTAAAGAATCAGAGGACAAATACAGAACCATATTTGAAAATACTGGAGCTGGAACGGTGATTGTTCACGAAGACAATACTATTTCGCTTATAAATTCTGAGTTTGAAAATATCACTGGCTACTCCCGAGAGGAAGTAGAAGGTAAAAGCTGGACAAATTTGGTGGTAGGGGATGATGCAGAAAAAATTAGGGTTTATCGTAACCTCCGATACAGTGAACATGATACTGCCCCAAATACTTATGAATTCAAGTTTTTAAGGAAAAACAAAAGCATTGGCTATGCTCATATTACTGTAGAACTCATACCAGGCACTAAACAGTTAATTGCTTCTATTGTGGATATTACAGAACATAAAAATACTGAAGAAAAGCTAAAAAACCTAAATGAAAAATTAAAAAGATCCAATGCGGAACTGGAACAGTATGCTTCTGTTGCCTCACACGACCTAAGGGAACCATTACGTATGATAAAAAGTTTCCTTGAATTATTAGAAGATAAATATACCGACCAACTAAATGAAGAAGCAAAATCATATATAAACTATGCTGTGGACGGTGCTAAACATCTGGATTCCATGATAATTGATTTACTAGACTATGCTAGAGTTGGCCGTAAAGAAATAAAGTATTATGAAGTGGATTGTGAAGAAGTACTAAAAAAGACATTACTAAACTTAAAATCTTCAATCGATGAAAATAATGCCAGTATAACATACGAAGAGTTGCCGGTAATTACTGGCAATAAAAATCAGCTGGTCGAACTATTCCAAAACCTGATAGGTAATTCAATAAAGTACAGAGATGTTGAAGATCCAAATATCCATATATCTGCTCAGAAGAAGGAAGGTAAATTTCTTTTTTCTGTAAAGGATAATGGTATTGGGATCTCCAAAAAAGATCTCGAAAGGATATTTGTTATTTTCCAAAGGCTTCACACATGGGATGAGTATGAAGGAACTGGAATTGGACTTGCAATTGCACAGAAAATAGTTCTACAACATGGAGGACAGATCTGGGCCGAATCAGAACCATGTCATGGCACAGTATTCTACTTCACATTAACCGAATAAATTTTATAATATTATCAAAAACCCTTATTTTAATTATATTTTTTTTAAATTTTTTAAAAGTTTATGTATTGAATTGTTATCTATTTTGCGTAATTGTTCTTCTTTTTTTCTAAAGCTTTAGATAACCTTTTAGATTGTATATCTTTGATTTGATCTCGAATATTAAATCAATAATCATTTATTTAAAATTTTATTACCGATTTAATGAAATTTTGGTAAATTAATTAGTTTATTCATCATATCGTAAAATATATTCATTATGGTGTATAATAATGTAATAGGATGAAATAAGTTGAGTTGAAATTAGCTTGCAAAAAATTCATTCGAATTTTTGTGAATTAATTGGAAACATCGAATTAAAAAAAAGAGGTAGATAATATGTGGGGACAACACAAAGAACATATGATGGGTGGAATGGGTATGATGAGCGAGAAAATGATGGAAATGATGAGTAAGGAAGACATGATGATGATGGCAGCCATGAAAATGGATGAAAAAATCGAAATGTTAGAACTTAAACTCAAATATCTTAAAAAAACTCGTGATATGTTAAAATCTAAAATGTAAATTTGTAAAAGACATAGTAGCTCAATTTGGAGCTATCCACATCCCTTTTTTTGTATGATTTGTTAATTTTTCCATAAAATTATTATAGATAAAAAAAAACGAGATCAATAATAATGTTAAACTATATAACATATTACCACAATCTTGGGTAAACCATTCTTACCATACTTTGGAATTGTAACTTTAAGTTCATTACTCATTTTAATTAAATTTATTAATTAGGTGTAATAAGATCATATATACTGAAAGAAGTTGTTATATTCGTTATAAAAATTAGGGGGAGATTTTTAAGATGGATAGAAATTTAATATTTGTGGGGGTTTTCTTGATTTTTGGTATTGTTGCAGTTTCGGGGTGTACATCAAGTCAAACCTCCATCGTGACAATACAAAACTCGTCTTTTAATCCATCAACATTGAATGTTCAAGTTGGAACTACAGTAACTTGGATTAATAAAGATACAACAACACACGATGTTGTGAGTGATACTGGCTTGTTTAACAGTGGTAATCTAACTAATGGAATGAGTTATAACTATACTTTCAATCAAACTGGAAGTTTCGCATACCATTCTGCTATCCAACCATCTATGACCGGTACCATAGTTGTTTCTACAAATTCACCATCAAGTAATGGTAGTTCAAATAGTACATCAGGTGGATCTGGAATAAAATATTAAATAAAAATAATATAGAAATTTTTTAGGTTTGTTAATACTGCAAACCTAAATAATAATTTTTTTATAAATCTATTTTAAAGTTTCTTTTATCCTCTTTGCTCCATTTCACTGCCATATAAACAGTATGAATTGTATATTTTTCCCACATCAAGGGATATGGCCAATGGACATGTAGGACACATACAGCCCTTTAGTTCTTTAATACAATCCAAATTTTTCCCAGTTACACAGAATAATTTTTCATTAGCATTTTCTGCACATTTATTCCATGTTGGACATGTTGGACATATACATGATCCTTTATATTCTTCTATTTTTTTATTTCTCTCACTTTCTGATAGTTCCATTACATCGTGAATTAATTGCTCAAATTTATCCATACATTATCAACCCCTTTTTCTTATCATATTATATTATGAATTCTGAATTTTAATTAATTTTCCAATAACAATAATTTTTGCATAAAATATTACAAATTTATAATAAATATTTTTTCTTATTCTATTGAAAATGATCTTAAAAAAAATATAATAATTGTGGAGAATTTAATATTGCCCATCAGGCACCCATAAACGCAGAAGAATAAAAAAAACTTATCAATATTTTCAAAATTTCTATCATTAAAAAAATGTGGAAAAGGTAATAAATAACTCTTAATTAGTTTTTCAGACTATATATAACCTAATGTGAGAATAATTATAAATTGTGTTATAGATATTCCCGTAATTTGATTCAATCTATTACTTGGAACTTAAATTATCTTTAACTGTATTATTTACATCTTTATTATTTTTATCTTAAATATTTTGCTTTATTCCATCATTCTAACTATATTTTTGTTTATATTTAATCAAGAAGTTAAATTGTTATACAAATTTATATATTTTTCAATTCTATTTAGATAACTTTTTATACTAAAACTTTTACATTTTAAATTAAATATTAACTTTTATGAATTTATTTATAAAGGAGTTCTTTTGCAATGATTTTAAATAATAAAAAAGGAAAATTTTTAATATTTTTAGTAATCATCTTAGTTGTGAGTATTACTCCTGCAAGTGCGGGATTAGCAAATGCATCAAATGGAAATGTTAATACAATACCTAAGATTGTAATTCCGAGTAAATCAGAAATATCCGACGATAATGAAACGTCATTAAAGACTATAGAACAGGACACAAACGAGATACAAAATTATGCTGATTCTTTAGATAACGATTTAAATTATGTTAAACACCGAGCCGATGATTATAATTGGAAATTTTGGAAATGGCCAAAAATAACCAAGGACATTTTAAAAACAGTCCCACAAATAATAAATACTTCAGATAAGCTTAAGGGTTCAGTGGATAAGTTAAATAATGAAGTAGAGAACCTAGGTTCAAGTTTAGAAGTGGATAGTGATTCTTATATTAATAATGTAGATAATCCTAAGTGTGAAAAAGATGCTCGCGCCATGGCTGATAAATTAACTGATCGTGAGGGCACTACTTTTACAGTTAAGAATATTAATGCTGGTGAATTAAAAAAGGGTGATATTGTCCAGTATTTAAGCCAAGATAAATATCCCCGATATCTTGCAGTTCAAGAAATAAAGACAAATAATAATACTGGAAGACAAATTTTAGGCAATTCACCTACTGATACACCAATCACTATCCAAATGCTTGTTTTAAAAGGTACTGGAGATAAAATAATCGAAGTACCACTTACGGGTGAATGTATAGAATTATCACCTGCAAATGAAGTAAATACAGAAAACGCGCTTCAAAATACCGTATATGTACAACAAGAAAATATAGACAAAACTGAAAACTCTGCCCACAAAGCACAAACCAAAGCTCACACATTAAACGGTATCAAAAATGTGTTTAATAAGGCAACAATATTTTGTGCTGTTGTTGGCGTAGTCCTACTAGCAGCCGGAACTGCTTCAGTATTTATATGTCCTCCGCTAGCTATTCCAATGATTGATGGATCGATCAGTATAACATTAGTGGGCATAATTCTAGGCAGTGTTTCCATGATACTACTTAAAGTATATGATAAATTTAACAACATGGCAAATAAATTGGAGAGTTCAGCTGGGCTTAATGAAAAAGATCTGAACACTTACACTAAAATAGAGGAAAAGATACCGTATAATATGAATATAACTACTTTTGATGGGATACCTATTGTAAAACAGCCACCAGTTAATGATTGGAGAGAACTTCAATTTCTCTTGGTTAAAAGTCCAGAACACGGTGACTTATTACCAGGTCCAGGTTTACAATTCCTGTACGGACCATACGAAGGATATACTGGTGAAGACCATTTTGAATTCGAGTTTAGAGGTAAAGATGGAAAAATGGGCCATGTAACTGTAAATATCCGTATAAATCCCATACCTGTACTTGAAATACCCAAGGAGGTATAAATATGAGTTTAAAATTTTCTCAAAACCTTCTAATACTCATTGTAATCATATTAGTGTGCAGCATAACACCTGCAACAGCAGCAATACAAGCAAAAAATAATTCCTTAAAAGAAAATTACAATCAGACTTATGATCAAGAGGATTACGGCCTTCATTTGTATACTCTATTCAGAGACACTGTTTTTAATACTTTTAATGAGGGAACTAGCACAGAACTAACACCTGAACAAGATGCATACCTACAACAACAAGAGGACAGGTTATATACAAAATCAGATGCTATGCTTAATAATACTCAGGATTTCTTAAATTACCTAATAGATGAGAACTATTATTATCATCCTGAGGAATACGAGAATCTAACCCAAGGAAAACTTCAAGACACAAGAGATGATACTGACAAATTCATAGCTGACGCAAAAAAAATGAAAGATTATCTTAGTAATGATGCTAATGGCCCTAAAATAACAGGTATGATGAATATACAGTGTACATATGATGAATTATATAAATACGTGAATAATAGCACCTATAATAAAGATAATATATTTGTACAAATTAGGGATTCTGATGGTTATATCAGGTATATGCGTCTTATTAGTATTGATAATTCTAATATACATTTAAAATCAGGGTCAATTGATATAAACGAAGATCCTAACAGATTTAATGATTTACATGTTTGGCATAGTGATGGTAAATATAGTAACCCTGATCTAAAGTTTAACATTCTTGTTAGCCCTTCAAATTATTCTTATAATGACTATATACTAAGGCAAATATGGAATAAACAATATAATGAATTGGTTGTGAAAGATTCTAGAATCAATACAGGAACTTCACTTGTTATTGCGGCGATTGGAGTAGGAGGTATTGGTGTGGCAGCTAACGGCGCCTATAGAATGTGTGATGGTTGTAAACCAAAAGTTAAAGCAAAGATAGACGAAGAAGTTCCTCTTGATTATCAGAATGGTTTGGAAGAATTCCAGGCCCTTTTAGTAAAGAATAGTTTAAAGTACAAATGCTCTAGTTATCGCGATAAAATTTGTAGTATTTGTGGCAATTCAAAAACGATATTTGGATTTGGAGTAAGTGTCGCTGCATCCAGTACAGCAGTATTATTTTATATGTTTAAACTCAAAGCAGAATATGGCATCGACATTAGGAATTTACTTACTTATGAACCCCCCAAATAGTAAATAGGAGAGATATGATGAAATATTTTAAACTCGAGATATTTTTGGTAGTTTTAATGATTATGGGAAGCTTTTCTGGAATCTATGCTATCAACCAGGTACAACACGATAATAATGGGACGAATATTAGTGAAAATAATAATGTTACAGATGGTGCCAGAACAATATATGTTGCAAAAAATGGAACAGATAGAAATGATGGACTAACACCAGAAACCCCTAAACGAAATATTGAAAACGCACTAATAGCTGCAAACTCAGGTGATACAATAAGAGTAGGGCTTGGAACATACCACACTAATCTTCAAATCAATAAAAACATCACACTAATTGGAGCACAAAATACGGTTATTGATGGGCAAAACTTATCTAATTGCATAACCATCTCAACAGGAGTTACAATTACAATAGCCAATTTCAATATCCAAAACGGAAAGAATAACCGACTTTGTTATGGTGGAGGAATACATAATGAGGGCACACTAAACCTAGAAAACTCAACGATTACTAATAATACATCACATTATGGTGGAGGAATCGATAACGGCGGTACAATGACTTTAACTAGGGTAACAACCATAAACAACAGCGTTAGTTGGGATGGTGGTGGAATCTGTAATAATGGTTTATTAACTATAAAAGATTCAAGAATCACAAGCAATATTGCAACGGATGATGGTGGGAGCATCTCTAACACCGGTACAATGACTTTAACTAGGGTAACAATCCTAAACAATAGCGCAAATACTAATGGTGGAGGAATTAGCAATAATGGTTTATTAACTATAGAGGATTCAATAATTACAAACAATACTGCTAATTCAGGTGGAGGGATCTATAATACAAACTTATTATATGTATATGGCTCAACAATCATTGGTAATAGGGCAAATAATGGTGGAGGCATATTTAACTCAAATATTACTCGAAGTACGGCCTATATAGATGATTTAACCGTTATAACCTATAACATTCCAAATAATTATGCAGGCAAACCTTTCATTCCAGCCTAAAAAAGCTGGCACCCTTTTTATTAAAACAAGAAGAAAAATTAATTTTAAAAAAAATGGGAGGAGAAATATGATGAAATATTTAAAAATCCCGATATTTTTAATGGTTTTAATGATTATGGGAAGTTTTCCTGGAATCTATGCTATCAACATGGTACAACATGATAGTATGAATATCAGTGAAAATAACAATGTTACAGATGGTGCCAGAACAATATATGTAGCTAAAAATGGTACAGACCGGAATGATGGACTAACACCAGAAACCCCTAAACGAAATATTGAAAACGCTTTAATCGCTGCAAATCCTGGTGACATTATAAGAGTAGCATCCGGTACATACATGGAGAATCTTCAAATCAATAAAAACATCACACTAATTGGAGACACACAAAATACAGTTATTGATGGGCAAAACGCATCCAATTGCATAACCATCTCACCAGGAGTTACAGTCACAATCGCCAACTTCATCATAAAAAATGGAGGGAATAACCGACTTTGTGATGGTGGAGGAATGCATAATGATGGCATTTTAAACCTAGAAAACTCAACAATCACAAACAGTACTTCAGAATGTGGTGGTGGAATCGATAACGGCGGTACAATGACTATAAGTAGGGTAACAATCGAAAACAACCGTGCAAATTGGAATGGTGGAGGAATCTTTAATAATGGTATATTAACTATAAAAGATTCAACAATCACAGGCAATACTGCTGCAAGGAATGGTGGGAGCATTGATAACACCGCAACAATGACTTTAAGTAGGGTAATAATCGTAAACAACAGCGCAAATATTGATGGTGGAGGAATCGGTAATAATGGTTTATTAACTATTGAAGATTCAACAATCACAAACAATACTGCTGGCTCGGGTGGAGGGATTTATAATACAAACTTATTATATGTATATGGCTCAACACTCATTGGTAATAGAGCAACTAATGGTGGAGGCATCTTTAACTCAAATATGACTTTCGATAATAGAACTAGGGCCTATATAGATGATTTAACCATTATAACGTATAATATTCCAAATAATTATGCAGGCAAACCTTTCATACCTGCTTAAAAAAAAGCCGATTGTATCCTTTCTTTTTTTTTTAAACTAGAGTTTTGTTCATATAAGTATAGATGGAAAAACTGCCAAAATTATTAATTTACTATTAAAAATGCTACTTAACACCTTTAAAATTTTGAAAAAGTCAATCTTAACAATACGCCTTTAATCATTATTTAAGATTACTAAAAGGAACATAAGAATAATTTATTTTATAAAATACTAATAGATAATGAGAATATATAAAAATAAGTCAGGAGAGGGATTTGAACCCTTGTAGGCCTACGCCAGAGGACCTTGAGTCTACCCCCTTTGACCGCTCGGGTACCTTTTAAGTTCCTCTTTAAGCTCTTTCTCTAGTTTTTTTTCACCTTTATCTTTAAACTACTTTTGCAGTTCTTTATTGGCCTTTTTAGTTACTGCATCAATTAGTCCTTACTATTTTGCCCTCCAATTAAGATTGACGTATTTTTTTATTAATTATCATAGTAGAATAGATTCGTTGCATTCTATTCCTAATAATTTATATTAATTTGATATCCTAACACATACTATTGTCCCATTCTTAGGATGCATTTAATTCTTCTAGATCTACCTGTATTATAAATTATTATTAAGATACATTGTTGACATTAATTTTTTTCCTGTTTCTGTTTTAAAAATATTTTCTTGGATATTTTCAATTGCTTCTTGCTCATATTCTCTTCAAATATGTTTACTAGCATGTCTGCCTCAACAACTATCTGAAAATCAATATTATCTATCTTTAAATAGGAATGATGGTTTCCGATTATGTAACAAACACGATAGATGATCTCTTCTGAAATATTTAAATCAGAAAGTATTTTACGTGCTATTGGTGGACCTTCAATTTCTTGATATTTTCCTATTGAGGAGTTGTATTTCTTTTCTGAATTTTTAATGCCAATGTCATGAAGAATTGCTGTATAACTTATAATTTCTTTGGTTTTTTATCTAGAGATTGTTCATCACTGATGATGTGTGCAAAATCAAAAACTTTTAATGCATGATTGATTCTTCTCACATCCGTTTGAAGTGTTCAATCATTTTCATCATTACTTCATTTTTCATAAATCCATCCCATACTTTATACAGATTTTTGATTTTTAACTATTCTGTTACAAAAAACTTAAAATAAGTGCAGGGGAAGGGATTCGAACCCTTGTAGGCCTGCGCCAGAGGATCTTGAGTCCACCCCCTTTGACCGCTCGGGTACCCCTGCATATACCATGATTGTTTGCAGATTATATAACTTTTATTGTTATAAGAATATTGATGAATAACACTCAAAAAATGAGCTGTTAAATATTAATTTTTCATTGGAAATATGAAAAACACCGAAAGTAGTGTAAATTAACTGGTACATCTATACTCCGCATATCAAATTGGTGTGTTTCGTAGATTTTTTTTTATTTATCTCAAAGATCAGATATCTTTTCTAATTCTAATCTATTTAAAAAAAACTTTCCCTTTACCTAATTATATTTTTCATCATTATGCTATAGAACCATTAAATTTTCGATGAAAATACTCTACTTCGTTATAGTACCGTATTAATAGTTATGTGGTCGAGAAATTAAAAACTTCATGAATTGAAAAAAATAATTGAAAATATCGTTGATTTTTTGAGAAAATTTAATGAAAAATATGCTACTTCGTTATAGTTGCGTTTCACGAAGTAAAACTATTACTAATTTCTAATATATTATTAATTTAATTAATATGATTATAGAAGTATTTCGACCAGTGGTATGTTAATTCTATTAAAAAAAATACAAATTATGATTCATATAATTTCTCTCTTTCAATTAATTCTTGAAAATCTATACATTGAAAACTATTAGTAAAAGGAATATTTTTAGTATATTTTCCACGTATATGACAATAAGCCCCTAATTTAGAACATATAGTAGGAATTCTAAAATTATGTTCCCTACCATTAATATTACATTTTTCACATGTTACTAAAACTTTATTATGTGCCATCGCAAAAGCAATTAATTCTGGATCTGCCCACACTGGTTTTTCAATCCCCTTTTCATACCATATTGGAAATGTAGATGATAAAAAATTAAGTTTAGATACTACTTTAGGATCAGCCATATCAACATCAAACATTATATTATTATTATTTGACCATTTTAACGCAGCTTTATTTCTAACATTAATTTCTGTTTTAACGGATGGAACTGAGACAAATATTCCATCTTGAATTTTTTCATCAAAATTCTTCCAATGAAAGGGAAATAAATCTAATTCAAATGTCTGACCTACTGCTCTCCGGAGTATAACTGAAGAATCAATTATATATTCAAAATCAGTCATCAGAATCCTCCGAATTTATTTTATTCCTGATTTCTGATACTACTTCTATAGGTTCTTCTAAATCTTCAGCTAAATCATCTATAGATATCAATTCTTCATCAAAAGCTTCTAAAATAATTGATGTATAATAATGTCCATTACGTGTCAATGCCTTACTTGCTAATTTAGAGTATTCATTAATAGAATCCTTTTTTTTAAGTTTATTAAGAATTTTCTTTTCTTTAGTTTTTCTTGTAGTTTTTTGTGTGGTTTTTTTAGGTGCTATTAGTTTATCCCATTCATTCTGTTTTTCTTTATAAATTTCTTTAGATATAATTTGTAAATCAAGCATTCTCCTAATAATCACTTCTTTACTTACTCTAAATAATTTTGATAAAGAATGAATCTTAGTATCCAGTGGGTAAATGTCAATTTGGTTTAATTTGATTTTTAAAAGTTTAGCAGGAACTAAAGATTCTGCTGCTATTCGATTGCAGATTTTTTCATCGTTCTTTAAAAAATAATTATCAAAATTGCTGAAACCCTCAGTTTTAAGAATAAGATGAGCTAATTCATGGAATAATGTAAATTTTTTACCATTTTCATATTCTCGATGATTAATTCCAATAACTGGTAATTTATCATAATATAACGCATATCCTCTAACTTCATTAGGATCAACCTTATAGAATTGAAAAACCAATACACCTAAACTTTCAACTTTTTCTATCCAATAATCTAAATCTTTACGTCTTCTAGTACCTTGATTCATTTTAAGTTTATCCGTTATTATTTCAGGTATCACTTGTGAATCTTTGGTTTTTATATCTTTAAATTCAAAATAAGGGATTATTAGGTTATTTGATTCTTCTTCTAAGTTAAGTATCTTCATTCTTCTTAGTTTTGCATTTCTTATCTCAAAACTAAATTCAGGAGTTATCTTATGTTTTTTTTGACTTTTTATTGTTCTTAAATCCGGAATAAAATCAGTGTATATGGGATCATTAATATTAAAAAACGTTGCAGGGGGTCTTTGATAATATCCGGCCAGTTTCAGAAGTTTACTGTAACTAATTTCTCCTGTTTCTTCCCATTCCTCGATAGTTTCACTATCAACATTCATTTTATTAGCAATTTCACTAATATCATAATGAGCCACTTTTCTAGCCCAAACTAACCATTTTTGATTAGTTTCAACAGTCCCTGAACTAATAATATCACCCCCCCTTTAAAGTTTACTATTAAATTTTATATTTAAACTAATTCAAATACATAACCATTGGGATTTACATAAAAAATCCATTGTAACCATTATCAATTAATTACAATATAAATAAAAATTATAATCAACAAATATTTGTGTATATATTGTCTCTGTTTCTCCAGCACACTGATATTTAATTTTGGAATCCCTCTAGTTCTTACATTTTATTTTTCTAAAAATTCTAGAAAACCATAATTTTTAAGATTTTTCTGAGAAAGATCCCAGACATAATGAATTATTCTAATAGGATATGTATCCATAAAAGTTTTATCTAATTCAATACTTCTATATTTAACTTCAAGCTCAAAAGATTTATCTAATAAATCAGTCCTATTCTTAAAATTAGTTAAATAATAAAATTTAATATCTTCTACATCCAAATACTCTAATCCTTCATTAATAACATCTATATCTGAAATAAACTTTCCATCAATTATTTCCATATCTTTTATGACTTTAAATTTAATGTTATGAGCTCTAACTTGACCAATATTCTTTATTTGTAAATATAAAAAAGGCTCAGGAGAATCCACAAATAGACTGATTGAAATTTTGGGTTTTAATTGAAATTCCCTTAATTTTCTGCTTTCTTTAGCTAAATTATATGTAAAATATGCTAAGAACAATGTGAATAATGCTAATAATAGTGTTGTTACCTCTTCAAAGGATACCATTTTGAACTCCTAGTTTATTGAAGGTATTATAAAATAATCATAATCAAATTATCTTATGAAGATATTTAATCTTATTTTTTTCTTTTAAAGTTAAAATATATCGAAATTTAAATTTTCTGAAATGAAATTATGAAAAAGTAATTAAAATTAGATAAGTAAAAAATAGATTATTAACTTTTATCTAATTTCGATTATTTGATTTCTTAAGATATTCTTTAAACATCTTATCTCTGAGTTTATATTTACCTCTGGATTTTTTCAAGATGAGATTCTTTTCTACCATCGTTTTTAACACTTTGGAAGGTTCATATTTAATATTTTCATTTTCTTTAATTTCTTTATAAACTAAAATATCAGAATCACTCTCAATGAATATGTCAAGTATTTTTTTTTCTTCATTTGCAGCGTTTTCATACATACCCCTAAATTCTCGCTGAGATAAAAAATTAAGAGATGTTGGAAAAGCTTTATCAAATTCTACTAATGTAACTCGATTTTCATTCGCTTCTTGGAAACAATTGTGAGCTATAACTTGTATGTAATATGGATTGCCTTCAGAAATTTCATAAATTCTTTTAATTACTTCTTGAGTAAATGTTACATTTTCTTTTTTGGAAGGAATATTTATCGCATCATTAACTTCTTCGAGTGTTAATGGCCTTAATTCATATGGATCGAAAATTCTGACAGCTGAATCTGTATGTTCTTGTATTCTAGAGAATATATCATATGCACCTGTAGCTACGAACATTATTTTTAAACCTTTAAGATTTAATTCAGTTAAAGCATTCTGTAATATGCTCAATACTCGTTGAGTATCTTCATTTATTAATATACGTTGTAAATCATCAAATAGAAGGATTAATACTGGATCTTTTCCTTTGAGTTTTTTGTATATTACTTTTAATATTTTTTCTATAGCAACTGATGGAGATGTAGGCGGAATTTCTCTAGATAATGTAAATCCAATCCCATAAGATATATTTACACCCATACTTTTGATTGAATCCCAGAAGCTACTTACTTTAATATCTAGTGAATCAGCACATTTATCAACTATCAGAGTGTAAATGTCTGTAAAACTACCTTCAACTAATGGAATTCGTATTGCATATACTTCTTCAACATCTTTTAATTCTTCCTGGAATTTTATGAGTAAACAGGTTTTTCCTATACCTTTAGGGCCGTATATTATTATATTTCCTGGATCTCCTTCTTTGGTTGAAATAAATATATCCTTCAACTCTTCAAGTTCATCCTCTCTTCCTGTAAAATAAGAAGGTAGAACTCCAGTTCTTCTTTTAAAGGGATTTTTTTTTGAATTCATTTTAAAACATTCCAAACATACTAAACATTATTTTTTTGAATGTTTATTCGGTTAGTACTGTTTAAGATATTTCAAGACATTCCCAATATTTCTTAATATCATTGGTTAATAATCTTATTCTCTGTTCTCGACGTCTACCAATTTTAAATTGATTATTAACAGGCAGTTTTAATCTAATACAATCGCTTTTTAGTCTACATCTATTACATTCTCTATTTGAAACATAACTTCCATATGCATCGCAGAATATTTCATATTTATTTCGATATTTACTCATTTTTACAACTCCTTGTCAGGTGTTATTTACCATAATTCTTGTTTCATTCTCATCCACTTTTTTGATTGTAATAGTCTCATTTACATTTTTAACTGGTTTTGGCAGTTGAATATTTAAGTTAGGATTATTTTTCATGGAATATTGAGGGTTACTCATAGCTGTGTTAGTTCCATTAGTTCCATTAGTCGCAAAGGCATGGCTTAAGTCAAAGGATGTTTTATCAATACAAATTGATTGAATAGTGAAAAATAGTACTGGTATGAGCAAGAATATTAAAACTAAAAATAAAGCCTTGTCCTGATTTGTACCAGTTTTAATACGTCTATTTTCCTTTAATACAACAAAGTTGGTTTTACTGAGTGGATACAAAATTGGGCTTCCTTTGGTGGTTAAAATATCTAGTATAACGTGAGAGATTAAACCTGTGACTAGTGCAGCAGCTATTGTAATACTCCAAAATCCAACAAATAAACAGGGTATTATCCAGAAAATTGAGTGGCCATAACCTCTGTGGGTACCTGTGAATCTGTCTAAGATATCTGGAAAGACTGAGATCCACCCTGCAAATAAGATTCCAACCCATAAATAGTTTAGGTTGGTTAAATATGCAAAGCTAATGAATAAGAGTATTGCACCAGTTATATGTGTGTAGCTTCTCATAGCCGACCACCAATAAAAACTAGTGTTCTAAATATTATCAGAGCAATCCATACACCGCCAATAACCGTAAAGATAGAATATATCGATAAAACACTTTTAAGATAAATAAAAAAACAATAAATACTTAAAATAATATAAAGCGCATATGTAACATTAATTTCATTCTTCACGCCTTTTTCTTCATATTCTTTTTGATTAACAAGTTCAAATCGTTTAAAAAATGGATATATTTCAGGTTTAAAATCTTGTGAAAAGCTACAGATAAATTGGATATTTTTTAAAGTGTTGAGATACTGATAAACTTGAACTGTCCGCTTGGTTAATCTTTCAAAATGATTGAAAGTTATTACTAGTCTTTCATACTCCAATTCCTTAACTAATATTTCCTTAAGCTCATCAATAGTTAAACGGTTTAATGAAAGCTTATTCTCATCAGATAACTCATTGATGATTTTTATCAATCTTACCTTTACTGGTGTAGGTTCATTGAAATAAATACAAATATAATCGTCCTTTAATTTATTATAACAATCAAAGACGCTTTTATTATAGAAGATAATGTTGTTTCCTTCACTTATCTTCTCCATTATTTGTAATACTTTCATAAGTATTATTATGTTCTTACTCATATATAATAATTAAAAAAAAACACACACTCACAAAACAGATCAATGTTCAACTTAAATATCAATTCATGAAATGGTAATCGGTCTACTTCAAAAAAAATACTTATATAAATTACTTCTTTTTTTATTTTCTTTAGCCAAAATTCGATAAATCATAACATTCAATTTTACAAAAAAATAATTAAAAGTAAAGTAATAATATCATATAATTAAATAATAAAATAGAATTATTATTGGAGGAATATAGTTTGCCTAAAACGAGTAGAATAAGTATTTCGTTACCTACAAAATTATTAAATAAGTTTGATAACATGCTTGGTGATAGAAGATATCGTTCAAGATCAAATGGTGTACAAGATGCCATGAAAAATTACATTGAACAATATGAATCAATAAATGAAATTAAAGGAGAAGAGGTAGGGACAATATTTATACTCTATGATCATCACTCACGTGTATTGGAGAATATTATTTGTATCCAAAATGAGTATCATATGTACATCAACTCCGTAATGCACACACATGTAACTGATAATCAATCCTTAGAAGTGATTATAGTTAAAGGAGATATAAAATATATTACAAACATATCAGATAAGCTAATGGGACTTAATGGTGTAGAAGAAGTTAAACTAACAACTATATTAATAGACAGTAAATAATAAGAAAAATTCAAACAACTTATAATATCAATGTTTAACTTAAAATCAGATTCATGAAATGGTAATCTATATATAAAAAAAACTTACTAATAATTATTTCCTTTTTATTCTTCATTATCCAATTTAGATAAATATTTAAAGGCCATCTCAGTAAAACTATCCAGGCCATCTCAGTAAAACTATCCAGGCCATCTCAGTAAAACTATCCAGGCCATCTCAGTAAAACTATCCAGGCCATCTCAGTAAAACTATCCAGGCCATCTCAGTAAAACTATCCAGGCCATCTCAGTA
>NZ_JAIOUQ010000001.1:31742-135647 GCF_019931065.1 Methanobacterium spitsbergense
TAAAACTATCCAGGCCATCTCAGTAAAACTATCCAGGCCATCTCAGTAAAACTATTCAAACAATCTCAGTGCAAAACCACTTGAAATTTTAAAAAATAAAATATTAAAATAATATTTCACATAAAAATAATTCATCAAAAAATGGACATTTTCCCCGGCATTCACTTAATTTATCGCAATCTCCACAATCTGTTCTACCATATTCGGTTATACTATTCCGATAATCTAAAAATTTGTTTTGCCAAATATCTTCGAAGTTAAATTCTTTTAAATTATATTTGTATTTATCATTATTACAAAAAGAACAAGGCATTACATTTAAGTTTTCATCTATATAAACTGAGAAAAATCCGCATTCGCAACTATCTATCATGTTATTGTCTACATCGGTATTTTTCATTAGAATCGGAACAAAGCAAGCATCAAAACCAATTCTAACTTTAGAAATTGGATTATCTATCAAATTTAAGAATGAATTGAGTTTATCTGGTGATTTGATAGAATCTTGGTTATCTGCTCTTCCAAATGGTTTATGAGTTAAAAAAATAATCGCATTGAACATCTCAAAATATTTATCATATTTTCCTTCAATTATCTCAATTGCATTATCTAAAGTTTTTTCGGATATTACATAATGAATATTTGCTTTAATATCATTTTCAAATAAATTAGACCCTATTTTATATAGTTCATCCAAAGATAAATCTCTATAGGGATCATAAGAAATTGCTATTGCTCCACAATATTTTTTTGTTGATTCAATATTCTTTTCATCAAAAAATTTTCCACTTGTTGTATAATTGGGAATAATATTAAATTTTTCCTTAGTTATCTCCAAAATTTCATTAAAATCTGGATGTAAAAGAGGTTCCCCTCCACCCAATGCAACTTGAAATACTGCTCCATATTTATTGCTTGTTAACTGTTCCAATATAAATTCATAGTTTTTGATTGAAATTAATTTACCTTCAGGATTACTAGACCTATAACAGTATTCACATTCATTAGTACAGTAATTGGATATTGAAATATCTGCTAATTCCGGCCAAGGAGCCATATATGGATTTTCTTTAAAATTTTTACCCCATCTAAACGTAATTCCCGTTTCAGGAATTCCAACAAAGTTATAGCCATCATAATGTTTTCTAATCATTGTATCATTAATTATGATATACAACTGTCAACCCAATACCGTATAATAAATTTGGGCGAGTTATTACAATATTATATAAAAATTTAAGTAACGTCTCATCATCTAAATCATTTACATCATAAGTATGCATTACAAAATCTAATTCTGAATTACTTACTTCATATTCAGTTCCATCTAAGGTTATACCATCTTGAGTATTAAAATCCAATTTCAATAAATATACTTCTTCATCATCTATAATAATTTTATTTCCTTCATTTTTAATTTTATCCATATAATACTTAATAAACGGATCCATACCACTTTCTTCTAGATAAACTTCATTATAAAATGTTTCACTCATTGCTAGGATATAACTTGCTGAACTACTATTAGTTACAAAATCTCCTCTAATTTTCATAAAATTCCCCCAAATTATTATTGAATATTAAAAATAAGAACTATCTATAAGAGTTGCACCTATACCTAATAAATCCTGTCCATCAGCTATTGCTAACTTTAATAATTCATCAAGCTCATCATCTTTTATGTTGCTAAAATCTGTATCTAGCCAGAAGTTTTTTTCAGAATATCCCTCAGGATGGTTAATATCATCATTACCAAAAGTTAATTTCATAAAAAATAACTCTTCTCCATCAATAGATATTTTGTTGCCTTCATTTTTGATTTTTGATTTAATATATTTAAGAAAAGACCCTCTTTCAGAGTTGTATCCATCAAACATATTAACAGTTCTATCAAATAGATCTTCTTTCATTGTTAATATATAACTTACAGAGCTACTATTTGTTACAAAATCTCCGCGAATTTTCACAATATACCCCCAGAATATAGTTAATTTATTATTTAACTAATTCTGTAAACAGAACTAATTTTTTTCCCAATAAAATGTAATATACCGATAATTTAAATTATTAAAGCTTAAATTTTTCTATTAAAATTATCAATAATTGGATTTTTTTCAATTTTTATTAATATAAACTCTGAAGTATGGAAAACCTTTTAAATCGAATTATTCCTTCTTTTATCGAATGAACTCTTAAGTAACTCAGATCTCATACTGTTATTTAATAAAATATTTATAACTAGTAAATAATATTAAAAATCATGTTTGAAACAGCAACTGTTTTAATTTTGGGGGCTGGTGCTAGTATGCCCTATGGGTACCCATCAGGAGAAGATTTAAGATCTTACATAATTAAAAACTTATCAAATGATGAATCGAAATTAAATGAAATTATACAACTTGGATATTCTCTAAAAGATGTTAAAAATTTTGTAAATGACCTTAAAGGTTCTCAAACATATACAATTGATGAATTTATCGAATCAAGAGAAGAATTAATAGAAATAGGCAAATGTGCAATAGCTCAAGCTTTGATTCCATATGAATCGAAAAATAAATTATATGAAGAAAATAATCCTCAACATTGGTACAGATTGCTTTTTAAAAGAATGAGAACTAAGAAATTTGAAGATTTTGATTCAAATGAAATTTCAATTGTTACTTTTAATTATGACAGATCTATTGAAGAATTCCTATTCAATACAATTCAAAGACTTTATGGTAAAAGTAATGATAAATGTTCTGAAAAAATAAACGAAATCCCCATTGTCCATGTATATGGAAAATTGGGTGATTTAGAATGGCAAAATTCTATGGGAAGACCTTATGATCCAAAAATTACTTCAATGAAATTAAAATCTGCTGCAATGGGCATTAGAACTATGCATGACTATGATAAAATGGGAATCAAAAAGATAAAAAATTTTTGTAAAAAATGTAAAGAGTTGTATTTTCTTGGTTTTGGTTATGATCCTATTAACTTAAGAAGATTAGATATCCTAAGTGATATCAAAGAATTTGATGGTTATGATAATGATACAATTAATAAAACAATAAGAGGAACTGCCTTTGATTTGGGGGAGCATAATATGCGGGAAGTTTCTAGGTATTTTAATGGAAAAATTGAATTTGGATCAAATGAAGAAGATTGTGCTAAATTTTTAAAAAAGTATGGATTTTAACCCAATCAATAAATCGTCACTCAAGCTATTCAACTTCGTTAAATCGTTGAGTATATAGCGAATTCTTCGATAGCGTTCGTAATGTAATAAATTCGCTATATACTGATTTGACGCTCGTTGTAATAGGTTTCCGCCGGAGGTACAAATTCCTGATTTTAGATTATTTATTATATATGAACCTGATCAGAGTACTGAATATTGTATAATGCATTGGTATGATTACTTTTTAAGATAATAATTTAGTTAAACTATTTAAAATTTGATAAATAATTGGTTTAATATTTATAACTAGTTTATCAAACTAGAATTGGTAGAAATGAAAACTGAAAATGAACTTAGCTCATGGATGAAAAATTATATTTTGAATTTTAGAGAAGAATATGATAAATTATCTGCTGATGAAAAAGAACAGTTAACAACTCTTGAAGATTTAAACAAACCTGTACAAGTTGAATCCATATGGATCAAAAATAAAGAATTAAATGTAGATCTACAATTCCATTTCTTTACTAAATTTATAAATAATAAAGATTTGGATATTGGTGTATCCGTCTTAGATTCAGAAAATTACATTGAATTTCTCGACGAATATCTTAAAATGGAGAAATGGAATAAATTAGTACATGGAAATGAATCTAAAATTTATATTAAAGATAGGAAATATTCAGATGAAATCAAAATTATTCTAATTAATGGAATAGAAACTTTTAAAAATTATATTCAAAATTTACATTCAAAAAGAAAAAAAACGAATTCAACAATAATAAAAATGAGAATTGGCCCAGATGCTTTTGGTTGGGTTCATTTAGGTAAAATTCAGGAAATTAAACCAGAAAATGAAGTATTCAATATAATTTCTCAAGTTAAGTTAAGAAAAAAACAAAAATTAATCAAACCAATTAATGAGAATAGAGAAAAAAAATTCATCCAAGGATATGGAACATTTTTTTATCCACCAATTTGGATTGGTGATCAATTCCCAAATCCTTCATTGAGTGATATATTATCCAGAAAACCATTAGTAAAGTTTACAAAAACCATTCAAGACATCAATTACAAAAATAAAATTTTAATAATTAAAAGTGATGGTTTTGTTGCAATTGAGGAAACTGATAGAAAAAAAGCAACTAAAAAGTTAAATGAAATAATGGCTATTGCACTCCTATTTGATATTCCGGTATCTATTATAAATGAATCTGAACTGGGGGAAGTTAAAATTGATCCTGATGATCGAAAGATTGGAAGTCAATCTATGCCTATAAATTCCATGAGAACAAGTTTAGTTAACGCACAATGGAATATACCTGTAAATATGGAATTTAATAGGATAAAAATATCAAAAAATAAAATATATAAATTATTTGGTACAATTGACAAAATTACTAATGATGAAATTTTTAAAGATTTCTTAATTTTTTATTTAGAAAGTTATACTTATTTCATGAATTATTTATACTCGCAATCATTCATAATAAGCTGGTTAATTGTAGAACGATATTTATCAATCAAATGGAAAGAAAAAATTATTGATAATATAGTAGAAAATGATAAACAAAACAAAAATAGAAAAAATGATTTAAAAAATCCGGGTCGCTGGTCAGCATACTACATTATTGAAACTCTAAGACTTTTAGGAATAATAAAAACCGATGATGAGTATAAAATCTTTATGAATCTTAAAAGAAAAAGAGATAAAATTGTTCATGAAGGTCAAGAATGTTCAAAAAAAGAATCTGAAAAATGCCTAAATTTAGCTAAACGTATTCTTAATGAACAAATAGAAAATAATAAATAAAAAGAGTTTAACTGTTTATTTATTTCTATTGAAACCGTCTCTGATTCTAGTTTTAACTCTTTTCTGTAGATCTGGGTCCAATAAATATTCGATCATCAAACATTGTGCAACCAGGTTAACTTTGAATTTTCCTGAAGTTTTCCAGATCTGTTCATGCATCGGTTTTGGTAGCAAAACATACAATCTTTTTTCATTCTTCATACGATTATCTCCTTATTCCCTTCAATTTTATCTTCTTATTGTTTTTAATTTTTGTTTGGCTTTCCACCAGGCCGTTTGGTATCCGCATTTATCACATTCTAGATAAATCCACCAATGGCCATTTCTTCCTATTAGTCTGACACCATGGATATCGGGGAACATTTTTGCTATTCCTTTTTTGGATTTGCAACTTAAACATCCTGTCTGGTTGAATAGTTGGATTACTTTTTTATCTCTGCAGATTTCCTTATCTTCTGGATCTTTGGATTTATCCTGAAAAGTACTAAGAGGACTTATTTTTCCACAGGCATGGCACCATCCGCATGGTGTGAAATGACCCCCGTCTGTGTGGATTTTATGGTCTTCTCTCATCATGTCTATTGCTCTGCAGTCGGGGGAATGTAATCTTCCTGTGTTACTGTTACCAATTAAACATCCTTCATGTCTCCGATCATCCGGGACAGCTAAAACCATTTGTTCTATTTCTTTCTCACTTTTCATTTTCACCACCAATTTTTATAATAATACTAATCTTGCTACAAGTACTATTATGTCATCCGGCCCTTATAAATGTTTTGTCTTAAATTACTCCGTTTAACTTATAAAAGAATAATATAGGTGTTTAAATGTTATTAATGAATTATGTATACAATTATGTTTTTGTGACGGAGGTGCTTGCGCCGACGGAACTTTGCATCATTTAAATGGGAATTGGAAAAACATAATTTCATTATCTTTTTTAATATAGAAGATCATAAATTATCATATGGAGATAGATCTTTGAAAATAACGAGAATAATTATAATTTTGGTATTAATTGCATCTATTGTAGCAATTGCAGGTTATTCAAGCCAAAATAATAATTCTCATAATACAAATTCAATTTCAAGTAATAATAACTCCTCTAATACATTATCAAATCTAAATAATAGTCCTAAAAGTACTAAAAATTATGAAGCAAGTGGATATTGCTCTTATGTAGTTGATGGAGATACAATCGATGTGGATGGTATTGGCAGAATACGATTTGTCGGAGTAAATACTCCTGAAAGAGGCCAACCAGGATATCAAGAAGCAAAAGATTTCGTATCAAGTTTATGTCTAGGAAAAACAGTAGGTTTAGACATTGACGATGCTAAACATTATGATAAATATGGAAGAGTTCTTGCAGTAGTTTATTCTGGAGATATGAATGTAAATGCAGAATTACTAAAAAGAGGATACGCAGAAGTTATGTATATTCCTCCATCAGAATTTAATCCATATTCATGGATATAAATATTAAATTAATGGAACCCTAAAATGTCCTGCTTTCCACCAAAAACAGATAAAAAAAATTTATAGTGTTATTAACCTATTTCTTTAATTGCCAGTTCAATATCTACTGCTTTAACAGTTGTTCTTCCAGCGTGTTTTGCAAGTAGAATAGCTTGTTTGGAAATATCTTCTCCACATTGTTCTAAAACTTTTCCTAAAGCTTCTTTTGAATCCTCACTGATTCTTATATTTGCATCTGCATTTTTTATTATTCTTCCTATTGTTGCTATTGGTAGTTCACTCATATTTATCACCAAATATAGTTAATAGCCTCATTTTATTTAAACACACTGAATATTAACAGATTTCCATAACAATAACTGCTTTTCATTAAGATTTAAGTGACGTTAATCACCAAAGAACAGTCATAACATGTAAGTGTTAAAAAATAAATCTTAATCAAAATGAATATTTTTAAAAACTACTACAAAAATAAAATATTTAGAGAATTATCTATAATTTAAACTGAATAGTTCCTCTTAATGCTAATATTAATCCTTCTATAAAATAACGTACCGTAATGCCTAATAAGAAGATATAAGTAAATAATGAAAAACTAAATAAAATAATCTTTAAATATTCACTAATATAATTAGCGGGATTAGTATAGGAAACACCTAATTGAATTAATAAGTCATCTGTGTCAGAATCATAAGTATCCTTTAAATCTAATTCCCTCAGCCCCATATTATCCCCCAATATCTCTGCATCAGTAAATTAAGATCATTCCTATAGATCATCTATTACAGTAGGATTTAATTAAATGTTTTCCAAAAAAATTTCACATTAACAATTAGATTAAAGATTTAAATATGAATTATATTCACTGAGTAGTTCTTTATGAGTGATTCCATTTTTATCACCTTGGAATAGAAAAATTTGTTTAGTATGCCCTCTATTCTCATAATTATTTATTGTTATCACCATTTTGAAATCTTTTTTTTCAATTGAAAGCTTTCCAATACTGAATGTCACTTGTGGATATATAAATATCGAACTTGGTGGATATCCCGCTAGATTTCTAAATGATGAAATAGAAAAATTATCATAAGTAAAAAATTTATTTAGAGAAGATTCGATAGTTTTATCTTTACTTCCAAAATCTAATCCATTAACTGGGACATTTATTTCATTCATATTCAAGTCGAAACCTTTCATATTCTTCAAATCAATATCTGAACTACGTTGTTTTTCAATTGATGACCCTTCGATCGAATAATTCAAATTGGAATTAGATACAACATTAATACTATTATATATATATCTACCAGGTTCCAAACCTTCATTGTACAGTTTTATCCCAAAAGAATAAGAATCTTTATCAGCATGCTGTTGAAATTTTGTAAAAATTTTGGCATGATTTTTGTTAGCTAAGAGTTCTAAAAAACTAGGTATATCTAGAGTCTTAGTTTCATCTCCACGTCGGATATAAACATTATTATCTAATTTTGAATAATAAATACCATCCAAATTATTACTTCCGACTTCAATTAGAAAAATATTCCCCTCATCAAATGGTACTGGAATTATATCCAACTTAAATGGCTTGATATTAGATGGTATTGTTCCTATTTGTTTATAAATTAAATTCCTTATCTGTTCTTTATCCTTCAGAGTAGTTACGCCCTTTATTGCTATTTGATCGTTTTCTTCTAAACCCAATATCAATAATCCTACCCCTCTCCCTGAGTTCAAGAAACTAACCAATTCTGATACAATTTTATTAATTTGATTTGATTTTTTCTTTTTTTTGGAAAGTTTACTTTTTTCCTCATTAATAAATCTATCAGCATCTTTGAATTCAATTTCATCATTCTCATGTAAAATATCAGAATTTATGGCATTTTTTATATCTAAAAGATTTAAACCAGAACCCTCTCCAAAAATCTCTTTAATTTTAGACATTAGAACCCCATCAAATAATCAATTAAAACTATAATTTATTATTTGCTATTTGGATTTCATAATTACTTTTCAAATGCTCTTACTTAACTTGCTTTAATCATAAAGCTCATATTCCAATTAACATATAAAAAAATATATATATTGATTCCAAGTTTGGAAAGAGGTATTCAATGAAAAATGCATTAGTTTCTCCAGTCGTTAAGTGGGTTGGGGGAAAACGTCAATTAATCACTGTTATTCATGAGAATGTGCCGAAAGAGAAATTTAAGTATTATTGCGAGCCGTTTTTGGGTGGTGGTGCTGTTTTATTTGATTTACAACCCAAAAATGCAATTGTTAATGATTTAAATTCTGAATTAATGAATGTATATGAAGTAATCAAAAATAATGTCGATGAGTTAATACTAGATTTAAAAAAACATAAAAATGAGTCAGACTATTTTTATGAAATGAGAGGATTAGATAGGGATAAAAAAATATATAATAATCTTTCTAATGTTGAAAAAGCATCAAGAATTTTATATTTAAATAAAACCTGTTTTAACGGTTTGTTCAGAGTTAATAGTTCGGGAGAATTTAATACTCCATTTGGTCGATATAAAAACCCTAACATAATAAACGAATCTACTTTGAGGGCCGTAAATTCTTATTTCAATGAATCTGACATTGTATTTTATAATAAAGATTATGAATTGGTACTTGATTCCCTTAAAAAAGATTCATTTGTATATTTAGATCCTCCATATGATCCTGTTTCAGACAGTTCAAGTTTTACAGGTTATAATAAAGGAGGATTTAATAAAAAAGAACAAAAACGACTAAAAGAGTGTTGCGATAATTTAAATAGTAGAGGAATAAAGTTTTTACTTTCAAATTCAGCTACTGATTTTATAAAAAATTTATATGAAGATTATAATATCGCAATTGTTAAAGCAAAACGTTCAATTAATTCTGTTTCAAATAAAAGAGGACAAATTGATGAAGTATTAGTGAAAAATTATGACAAAAAATGATGATGCTTGGGTAAAATTATTTGAAGATCATGATATTTTGAATGAAATTGAAGAAAAAGGGATGTATGAGATTGAATCTTCAGAGATAAATCTAATCCGAGAATCACGATTAATGGCTAAATTTGATTATAAAAATCAATTACCTCAAATTTTTAAGGATAATAATCTTTCAATTCTTCCAATAAGTAGAGGTAAATATGTAATTTCTAGCTTTGATGTGTATCATAACTTGGAAGAAAAAACAAAAGAAATAGATAATTGTGTATTCCCTAGTTATATAGAAAGTATTGATTTTAACAATATAAAAAGTGAAACTCAAGCAATAAACTGTGCTTATATTACGGGGATAATTAGTGATTTTTTGGAAGATAAAGAAATTTATCCCACGGTTGAGGGTAGAATGACGTCCGGTCAATTTGATTTTAAAATTTTAGATACAAAATCTTCACAAATTTTTGATCTTGAAATTGATAATTCACAAATAGAGATTGATGGTGCGTATGAAGGATTAGATTTTTTGTCGTTATTCGAAGCAAAAATAGAATACCCTGAAAACTTTTTGGTTAGACAACTTTATTTTCCATTTAGAACTTTGAATGATCGAGTATCAAAGAATATAAAAAATATTTTCTTAGTATATTCCAACGGAATCTACAGCCTTTACGAATATGTTTTTGAAAATAAGGATTGTTATAACTCTTTAAAATTAATAAAACAAAAAAATTATTCTATAATTGATGGAGATATTGAAATAGAAGATATCGAAAAGATAGTTGATTCTATTGAAACTATTCAAGAACCTAAGATACCTTTTCCACAAGCAGATGTATTTGAAAGAGTTATTAATTTATGTGAAATGCTCAAAGAAAATAGATTAAGCGCAGAACAAATTACTCAAGAATATTCTTTTGATAGACGCCAATCGGGTTATTATACTTCTGCTGGAGTATATTTAGATCTAATAGAAAAAATTAGTGATAATGGAACAATTGTTTATCAACTAACTCAACGAGGAAATAGAATATTTAATTTAAACCTTAAAGAGAGACAATTAGATTTGGTTAAATGTATTTTAGAACATGAAGTATTTTTAAACATTATTAAATTATGGTTTAGAAAAGCATCTCCCCCATCCAAAAATGAAATTGTTGAAAATATGAAAAAAATTGATATTTATAATATTGAGTCTGAAAGTACTTATAAACGACGTTCTAGCACTGTTAAAAGATGGGTTGAATGGATTTTACAATTAAGAAATATCTAAATAACCTAACAATAATTTTTTCACTATTAAATCCGCTAACTTTTCTTCAGATATTTTATTTCCATTAATATATCCTATCGTTGGAGTGATTCCTGGTATTTCTGTTTCATCAAAACGCACAGGTAAAATATATTCCTCTCTTTCTTCAAATGATCTTGCTTGTGCACTTCTACGTTCGTGATTAGTCCATAATTTATCTGCATAATCTTTTGAAATAAACATTACACAATATTTGGCCTTTTTCCTGTAAATTTCATCAAAATGAGTATAAAGATCTTTACCCCAGTTTTCAACTGTTTCAAAATTATCATAAAATACCTTAATCTTTTTATATAAGAGATAATTGGCTACTTTTTCGACGTAAATTCTATCTTCCCCTGCAAATGATAAAACTACATCATAATCATATTTAGAACCAATTTGAAAATAATTCTCAATTTCATAAAAAGTATAATCTAATGGATTTTTGACTTTTTTAATTTCTACTTGAATATCTCTTAAAAAACAATCAGCTCCCAAAGCATTATTGTAAGCTTTGGATATATCTTCCTTTATCAATTCATCAACTAATTCAATTTCATCCATCGGAATTTTAACGTACAAATGCCATCCAGTTAGTGTTCGATCTCCATCAAAAAGAACATCTGAACTTTCAACTAATTTTAAACTAGAATTTTGCAAAATATCTAATGCATCATCTTTTTCGTTATAAGATAAAAATTCGAATGCAGTTTGATGAATTATTATTTCCTGTTTAGTATCCACTATAATCCCCATAAAATATTATTTATTTGATATATATTACATCTTAGGATCTAAAATGGTAATGTTTGTTGAATTATAACTTTGTCTTTAGGTACAACTTTAAGTTTAATGGCTGTTTTGTTGGTGTTGTATATGGATGCATCGAGATAGGTTTGTAGTGGTTCTTTTGTTAGTATTGAATCTATATTTTTATCTAGTAGGTGTATTCTTTGTAGGATTTTAGGCCAGTATCCTATTAATTTCCAGTCTTCATTTCTGTCCAGGTACAGATCTATATTATTGATATAGTTTATTTGTTCCATCATAGAAGTGTAAAATCGATTAAATTCATTCCTTGTGAATACGATTACTTCTTCATGTTCTTGGAACATTTCAGGTTGGGATAGTTCTGCAATTCTTCCATTGGGTATTCCGTCACTCACTCTCATATATCATCAACTCCCCTATTTTCATGGAATTGAATTTATGATATTTGGATTATAACCCTGTTGAGATAGAGCCTATGAGAATAATTCAATATAATTAAATTAAAAATAGTCAATGAGTAGTTAATAAATAGTACCTATTCACGAACCTAATCACGAACCTAATCACGAACCTATTTTTTATTTTTAGTAAATACTTCCATGAAAGAAGAAATTACTTCATAATGTATTTCGTCATAGGGCCGTATGACGAAGTAATGATTTGATAATAATAATTGAAAATTGATCTAAGGCATTATTTATCAATTTAATGAAGTTTTAATATAATAAACATAATTTTTCCTTCAAAATCAAAATGAACAAATCTTCAAAAAATTGTTATATCTTACTAATTTTGTAAAAAATCCAATTTCTAAAGATATGTATGCATAAATAAAGTAAATAAATAAACATGAAGAGAAATTCTATGAATTCATTATAGGCCCATATAATGAAGTTTATATAAAAAAAATTAATTAAATTAGTTAATATGTGATAAATATCTGATAATTATAAAACCTTAAAATTAAGATTCCTAAAAAAAACAGTTAAAATAGATCTATAGTCAAATATAAAATATGTGCCTCATCAAGTCAATATCGACTATAACCCCTAAATATCATGAATGATATTCAAAAACACATTATCTGTCAATATTGGTTCCATTGCATCAATAGAAACGTTTTTCTTCAAATTTGCATACTGAATACCTCTATTAGCTTCAGCCCAGTAAGGTTTTTTTAATTTATATACTCTTAATATCCAAATAAAAGCAGTTTTGTTTTTTATATACTTCTTAACGTGGTCTCTGGTCCAAATATAATATTTATCAGATGGTATCGAATGAATTGACTTTTCAATTATATTTTCAACTATTATACAATATTTAATTAAAACCTTCCCTTCATTCTTCTCAGGTAATAAGTTTTTTTCTACAAAAGACTGATATTTCTCCTGAAAATGGTTTAAATAGTCTTTTTTTGATGAATAACTCACAGTTGGGTACAATAGAAACTCAGAAGCATTGGTTTTATAGTTTCGAATTAAAATAGTCTGTTTTCCTTGACCTAAAGCTTCTACAGTAGCATTCCAATCTTTAAGACATTTGTTTGTACTTTTCAGTCATATCCCTCCCTGATTAATTCTGAAATCTATTATTTAGTATAATTATTTATTATATATTAATATTCATACAAGTCATAATAATAAATTTTAAGAAAAACTTATAATTCTCGTTGAACAAACTATAATAACAGAAGAAATAAGGGGGTTATAATCTGGATAGAAATCAATATTTATTTCCAGGAATAATAATTTTAGTTGTAGTTCTTGTGGTATTGGTGTTTGCTTTTGCTTTAGGGGGAAATAATACTTTCAACTCGGGAACTGTTTCATTCCAATATCCTAACTCATGGTCACAGGAAAATCAGGTCGGAAATTTCAGTAATAGCTCTATATATTCAGCTGTAACATTAACAGCTAATTATGCAGATGCTAGTGGTAAAAATCAGCCAGCATATATTGTAGTGCAAATGCAGCAAAAGACAAATGGTGCTTTGAATCTTCCTACTACCAATAATATTGTATTAAATACAACTAACTCATCTGTGGCATCCACAACAGTTAACAATGTAACTGCTTCACAGATAGGAAGTGTAGGTACTAACATAGCAACTAAGTATACTATTATCGACAAAAACAACAATTATTACTTGTTAACATATATATGTCCTAGATTTGCACTTAATCAGACGGAACAGGCATACAACAACCTTTTAACATCACTGAAAATCAATTAATTTTTTAATTTTTTTTTTATCAGCATTACACTAAATCTATCTATGTTATTCAATAATTATAAAACTAAATGAGTTTATAGTAAGGATAATGGAAATTGTAAATATTGTTGCTATTGCAAAAATGAGAGAACCATTTGATTTAGACTTGCTATTAAATAAATTAGATCATACAGAAAGAGCTCCTGTTTGGCTTAAAATGAGATTAAAACCAGAAAACTATTATATAGCATTTTACGGATCTGGTAAATTTTTAATAACAGGTATTAAAGATATAAAAATGGTAGAGAATATTTCCAAAAGAGTAATAAAATTATTACATAATGCTAAAATTAATAATACATTAGAAAATATTAAAATAAAAAATATAGTCATGACTGATGAAGTTAATCTGAAAAAATCACTTAATGATATAATTGTGTCATTGAATAGTTCTTCTGCTTCATATGAACCCGAACAGTTTCCAGGTCTATTTTATAAAGACTCAGCAGGAATAACATATACTCTATTTTCAAGTGGAAAAATAACTATGACTGGTTTCATAGATCAAGAATTAGCTAAAAAAAATATTAAAAAGTTTAAAAAATTATTGATATGAGTTCATATCAACATATTATTCTGAAATCCTTTTCTATTAACTCTATATCTGTTTCTGAAAGATCATACATTTTATAAATCAAATAATCTATTTTACTGATTATTTCAGCACTATTTTTTATAAAAGGTACCAAAATACTTAAACTCTTGTTAAATTTTCTACTAACATTATCCTTGGAATTTATTTCGATTTTATTATCTATTAATACCTTAAAAAAATCATCTTCTGATAATTCATAATATTTTTCAAGTTTATTAGGTAATTTTTCAATATTAAAATCCTTTTTTAAATAATTAATAAATTTATTTCTTTCATTCATTTCGGAGTTTTTAATATTAATTACTTTATTAATATTGTTCACAATTTGATCTTGATTATCGTTAAGGCGAATGGGAAGCTTTTCTACAGTTTCCATATTAGTTTGAGCCATTACTCTTCCTAAAGAAAGATTAGTTAAATGATAATAGTGATTTAATAATTTTGAATTGAATAAAGCCATTAAAAATTTTAAATCATATTTTTTGTCTTTAAGTACTATTGAATGCATTATATCCAAATGGTATAAACCATCAGTATCAAGAGCAGTTATTAAACTATCTCCTGTTTTTCGCATCAATAGTTTATCTTGCTTGATAATATCTTTGTCGAAACCACCAGCCCACAATAAGTCTGGATCTAAATTGATATAATTGTGACAATAATTTACATTAAAATGTGTTATTTCATTGCCTTTAATTAACCCTTTTTTCCATTTATCATCTTTAGGAGTTTTTGAAGAGATATTCTTATATCCAATACGAGGTCTTATCCCAACATGTAAACTAACTACATCTCCAGCTTGTAATGATTTAGATTCAATTTTTTCTACAAGGATTTTTGAAAATTGATCAAAAAATAACCTAAAACGATTATATTGGATTGTTCTAAAATAGTTCTGAGGATAGCAATATTGCTTCAAAATTCCTTTATTAAAAGCCTTTATTGATTTTGTACAAATAGCAGTTAAATTATTATCTTCTCGTTTAACATTATCATCTTCTTTTTTAAATATGGCTATTACAGGAAAACCTATTACTCCAACCTTCCAAAAGTCTTCTCTAAATAAAAGAATTCTTTCAATTTTGCAAGTATTCATTATGAAATTTCGTAATTTAGAATAATATCTTCCAATTAAAAAACTATCTGGGGTAATATAACTCATAAATCCATCCTTGTTTAATAAGGAAATTCCTTTATTCATGAAAATAGCATAAGTACTAATTTTATATTCTGCCGAACTAGTATAATAATCTGTTAAATATTCTTTATAAGACTTTAAAAGCTTTTTCTCAATTCCTTTCGAACCACTGACTCTAGAAAAAGTTAAATAAGGAGGATTTCCAATGACTATATCAAAACCATCATTTAAAAAAATTTCATTAAAATCAACCATCCAATGTAAGGGTTCTAATAAATCGTATTCATCACGTGTAATCTTAATTCCTTCTGATCGAATATAATCATAAAAAACACCATTGATCTTATCATATATCGGTTTCCGTATACTTTCTATAACTATTTTCAGTTGTTCTGCTTCACCTTCAGTTGAATAAGAATAAAGATCTTTAAGAAGAGACATAGCTTTTGCATAACTTTGCATATCCTTTTTTAATAGTACTCTTTTGATATCATCAATTTTATCTTTATAGTGGATTTTTAATGCATCTAAAACTACCAATACCATTTTATCCAAATTAAATAAAACACTTTGTTTTAACTCTTCTTTTGTCCATCCAACTAATGAGTTTCCCACAACAAAATTATATTCAATGTTCGGTAAAGGTTCTACATCACCATGCGAACTACTTATTAACCAAAGCCATAATCTTAATTTGCATATTTCTACTGCTCCCTCTTGTATATCTACTCCAAAAATATTATTTACTATAATTTCTTTCTTCAAATTATACCGACTAATATTTTCTTTTCCCAATTTTCTTTGTATTAGAACTTTGTATTCGAGTAATATCTCTCCCGCTTTGATTAAAAAAGCACCAGACCCACATCCAGGATCACAAATAGTAATTTGATTTAAGATTTCATTCGATTTATTTAGAATTTCTATGTTGGAATTACTTAAAAAATCATTAAAATCCATATCAGACTTGATTCCCAACTTTTCATAGAGAAAAAGAGTAATAGTATTACGAGATATATAATCAGTGACTAATTCTGGAGTATAATAAGCTCCAATTTTCTTATTACCTTTAATTAGATATCCTTTTTTTGATATTTTAAGTTCATCAAGATTAATTTCGTTTAATGTTTCAATTGAAATTACAAATTTTTCATAAATATGTCCAATAATTTCAGGTGTTAAATTGCCCTCATATTCCCCTTCTAAATCGGATATATTATCTTCGATTATCCACGAATATTTATTCAAAGGTTCAAAAATACTATTCCAATTATATTCTATTACTAAATCTTCCTCACTAATTCCACCAATTGTTTTTGGTCTAAATAAACCCCCATTTAGATAAGGAGTTTTTATATAGACTCCATCACCACAATCTAGTTCTTTAACACCTGATTTTGCAAATTGTTCAAAAAATAAATGTTTTAAATAATCCCATGTATTGGAGGAAATTTGATCTAATATATCAGAAAACAATATATTTCCTTTAATCGGTTCTAAAACAGTTGATGAATCTGTTTTTACAAATACTAAATCCTTTTCACAAACAAAATAAGTAAATATTATTCTATCAATAATATGCTGAGCTTCCATTAAAGCATCGCTATCAGATAAGCCATTTTTATTTCTGATTTCTTTCCCTAATTCTAATCTTATATCCCAAAGCTTTTTATAAAAATAATCAAATACAGCTTTTTGATCGAATAAACTATCTATTGTATCTCTTTGGAGGTTTTTTAGTACTTTTAATTTGCCTTTAATATATTCTGTAGTATTTACCATTGAATGAGGGTTGTAAATGAAGACCTTATTTTCTCCAAATGATCTAGTCAAATATATAGCATTAGTCCTATTAACATATCCCCAAATATATGTCGGTTTTAATGATTCATTGTTTTTAATTTGATTTATTTCATTATCTAATTCTTCTTTGGTATTTTTTTCAACATAGATTAAAGAACCCTCTATGAGACTTATTCTAGGATAAATATACTCTTTATCAAATTTCCCTAATTTATTTTCAAGGAATGTAATATCAAAACTAAACATTATTATCTTCCTCTTGGTATTGTATAAATGCTTTAATATTTTTTTTATATGATTCAGGATCTTTAACCCATGTTTCCATAACTTTAATCTCTTCTGGATATTCTTCATCAATTATAGTTTCTATTTGAGATTTCCATTTGTGGATTTTAGATATCTCTTTATAGAATATAAACCCTTTTTTTGAAGATTCCATATAAATTTCGTCTATAATTGTTTTTATTTGAGGATTTGTATATATTTTAGTTGAAAATATATTGTTTATTGTGCTCTTTAATGGAATAATTTTTTTTTGGATTTTTTTGAGTTTATTTACAATAATAATCTCTTTAGAATCATCCATTGCTTGATCTTCTTTTAGATACTCAATTTCACGAAATTTATTTTTTATTATTCCACAAAATAAGGATATATCGGAATTTTTATAATTTTTAATTGGTTTTAGTGGTTGCTGGATGAATTCAGCAGGATGACCATATTCATAAAAATCATTATCAAATTTATATACCCCGTAAAATCCTTTTTTATTACTAATTAAAGATGTATAAATTGGTTTAGATGGTTTAGTAATAGGTATATCTTCTGAATTGATATCATATTTCTCAATGCTTTTTCTAAGAAGAATATCAAGTTTAGATTCATCTTTTAAATTAACTTGATAAATTTCTTCAGGATTTTCTTCGGCGATTCTTCTTTTCAACTCTCTTATGACTTCACATTTGTTAACACTTTCTATTTTCTCCCTATCTTTTATCATTTGTTCTGTATCAGACCAAATACTGTAATCAATACCAATCATACTAATTATGTTTGATATTCTTAATTTCAATTTTTCAATTAGTTGTAATTCTTGATCAATCGATATATCAGGATGGAAATTTCGGATCTGAATTTTTTTTGGAACATTTATTCTAGTTGCTCTACCAACTCTTTGAATTAATCGAACAGGATTGTAGGGTAGATCGTAATTTATGACTATATCTGCTTCAGGAATGTTAAAACCTTCTGATAAAACTTCAGTTGACAATAAATGATTAAAAATACCCTCTTTAAAACTCTTAATTCTTTTATCTTTTTGTGAAGGTTTCATTATTTGACCTTCAATATTTTTACCTGCAACATAATCAATACTAAAATCATCTTTAAGATTTTTATATAAATATTCTAGAGTATCAAAGTACTCTGTGAATATTAAACATTTTTTATCATCATTTTCTTTGAGAATAGTTTTTAATTTTTCTAATTTGGTGTCGTTTCTAAAACAACTATTTTCTTTCAATTCTTTAAGCTCGGAAAGCATTTCACTAACGGCAATGATATCCTCGTTTAAATTATTTATAATTCGTTCCTTAGATTGCTCTTCAAAATCATCGTAAATAGATTTAGCAAGGTTTAAACGTTCTTGAAGTTCATTTATATTATTAAATCGGCCAAAATCTGCAGATAATAAATTATTTTCTAGAAAAGCAACATATAATTCTAACTTATTTTTTAATCTGTTCAAAGAAGTGTAAAACGAATGTATGCTACTTTCTGCCCTCTTATATAAAAGCCACCTATACATATGAATTAAATTCTTATCTTCAATATATGTAGGACCTTTCCTTTCATCCATTCTAAATTTGGTATATTCATAATTCAAATCATAAAGGAAATCAGGTAAACGATCAAAGAATTTCTGGCGGTACTCTTTAGGATAATCATAATCTTCTTTTATAACCTCTGGTTCAGGTAGCTCTTTGGTACCAGCTAATTTTAATAAATCCTCTGCAAAATATTTTCTGATCATACTTCTCGTAGATTTAACAATCAGTTCCTGTTCAATATATCTTTGAAGTTCTTGAACCTCATCAAAAAGTTTTTTTGATTCTTCAGGGGCTAATTCTAATTTATTAACCTTAGTTTTAAATTTTTCATATTTACCTTTAAGTTCTTTATTTAGCCATCTGTACTTATTAACATCATAAAACAAATCAATAAGACTATTTAAATCACTAATCCTAATATTAATTGGTGTTGCAGTTAATAATAAATATTTTGCATTAGGAGAGTTCTTTATAAGTTCAATCATATTGTTCCTGCGATTAGATACATTCCTAAGATTGTGAGCTTCATCTATTACAATTAAATCATAATCTTTATACAAAGTCGCATCAAAATTACTTTGCTGTAAATCACCAAATCCTAATGTTTCGACCTCTAAATCATATTTATCAAGATAATCATTCCATACACCGCCTTTAACCAGGTTCGAAGGACCAATAAGTAATGCTTCCATATCATTATTTTCTGTATAACGCATAACCTCTAAAGCTACATATGATTTCCCTAAACCAACAGAAGATGCTAAAATGCACCCATTATACTTTTCTAAAATATTCATTACTTGGTAGAAGTCAAAGCTTTGGAATTTTACAAGTAATGTGTTATCACTAATATCTGAGTCATAAAACAGATATTCTTTGTCCATAAGTTTTATTAAGTTTTCAAAGAATTTTTTTGGTTCGTAATAAATAAAATCATATGATTTGTAAGATTGAATAATTTTTAGAACATTTAAATCATCCGTGGCTCTTTCCCATAATTTCATGAACCATACTTTATGTGCTTTTCTTATTCCATATGATGCATTAACAGGGGCTGTGAGTTCAATATTTCGGGTCATTCCAGAAGATGTTAAATTAGCTGAGCCTACGAATACATCCATGATAGCACGAGCATCGTAGAAAAAGTAAATTTTAGCATGAAATTTTTGTTCAGTGAAAACTTTAAATTTAATATAATCTTTTTCTATTAAATCCTCTAAAAACTTTAAATATTCTTCATTATGGGCATTAAATGCATATTTTATCATATTCGTTGCATTTACCAATGCTTGTTTAGTAGTTTGATTTGTTTCCTTACCCATTAGTACAAGTATCGGTGCACGAGTACCCCAATGTTTGAGATATGTATCAGATCCGAGATTAAGTTTTTTTAAGTCTATTTTATTATATAACTCTCCGAAACCATCTAAAAAGAAAAACCCTGAACCAACATGAAATTTAAAGTCTTCTGCATCATCATGATATTCTTGAAATATATCTACCATATTATAATGTGTTAGACCATCTTTGAGATCTTTTTGATTATCTACAATTTTACTCGTATAAATCTCTCCCTTTATTTGCTTGAATTAATTGATCATTTATATCTTCAAAATATAAAATTAGTGATTTAAGATTGTTGTAGAAATTTGGGAGTATTTCAAATTGATTATATTATTATAAAATTTGAAAATATCCCTTATTAAGTTACAATATTAATATTAATAAGAATAATGTTATGGTTTATAAAGAGGGTAAATTAATTGGGGTGATTTTATCAACAAAGAATGTGAAAATTATTTAATAGAATTAGGCAAATTAATTAAAGCAATTAAGAGTTTAAGTGGTTATTATGCTCTTAATGAAATTACTGAATTTGAAAATCATTATAATAAGGTTTATAATTCAATTAATGATTCTATTACTCGAATAAATGACAATTGTTCTTTAAACTTTAAACATACAAATTTTTATGATAACTCTGATAAGATATTTTTATCTGGAATGTCTTCAGAAGAACTGAAGAAGTATTTTGAAGATGCTTATGACAATTTAGATGATCAAATAAAAAGAATCCTAACTGAGGATATTGAAAGCAAAAATGGTAATGTTATAACTAGAATGGAAGAATCTAAAGAGTTAAATTGGGATGTATTCATTTGTCATGCTTCTGAAGACAAGGCTGATATTGTTGAACCTCTGGCTAAATGTCTCAGGTCATACGGTGTAAAAGTCTGGTATGATGATTTTACTTTAAAAGTAGGAGATAGTATTTCAAGATCGATTGATATGGGTTTAAGTAAATCTAAACAAGGAATAATTGTCATAAGTAAAGATTTTATTAGAAAAAGTGAAGGATGGCCTGGTCATGAACTAGGAGGAATGCGAGCCAAAAAAATGAAAGAAAAAACTAAAATAATCCCAATTTGGCATGGTGTTGATGAAGACGACATTATTGAATATAGTCCTTCTCTTCTTGATATTAAAGCAATAAATTCTAAAAGAATTAAACTTAAAGAAATTTGTTTATCCGTAATTGAAGTAGTAAGGCCAGATATTTATGAGAATATCCACCGAATTGATTCATTTAAAAAAATGATTAAAGAAACTAAACCTGAACTTATTCCAATAAATGATTTAAAATCAGGACCAATCAGACACAAAGAATTGCCAAAAACTTTGACAACAAGAATAAATATGATATTCAAAACCCTATCAGAAGTTCAATTAGGAACTATTGATGAATTTACAGATGCATTTAAGCGTGATATTGATCCTAATACAGAAATTGAAATCTGGGAAAGAATTGCTATTCAATATCATGCTGTGACTAATAAGAGGGAATTATCAATTAACAAAAAAAAGGAAATTTTTGCAATGTTACTTCAAACTTCTTTGGGATTTGATTTAAACAAATTTAAATTCAAGTATTTGACTAAAGAAGATATCTCAAATATATCTGAAGACATATCTGAATTAAAATTATAAAATATTTATTTTTAGATAAATCTCTTAGCTCATAATCATTCATTTATATTTTTATTTATCTAATCATTTTCTGAAGATCAATTTCTAGCATGTTTTTATATCGAATGGATTCATAAAACTCAATATATTTTTAAGTAAGAATTACATTAAATAAGGTAGTTAACAAAAATGTTAAGTTCCTGGCCAAGGAATTATACATGAACGATATTATCCGTAGTTTTAGATTAACTTAGAATATTTATTTTATCTTTCTGAATTGATAAATAATTTTTAAATAAAATAGAACATTGTACTATCAAATTATCTCTTAATTATGCTTAATATATTGATAGGTAAGTACATTGATTCGTATAGTTATTCGTTTATCGTTGATTTAATTTGCCATTACGGTAAGAAAAATGAAGAATGAATAAGTAAGAGATTTAATATGTTGTATACTATATCTGGGGGGATTACCCAAAACACAAGTTTATTATAAAAAAGTGGAAATGGATGAGTTCCATTCCAAAGGAAAATTTTGGGCGTTTTTTAAATTATAGCTTCAAACTAAGGAGTTGAAATTTAATATATTCAAATTATTCTTTTTTATTGTCCAAAACGCCTTCGTGTTCTAAGTATTTTCTGATGGTTTTGACAGGTACTGGGGGATTTGTATCGTTTTTATGTTCATCGTATATTGTTTTCAATTTTTCATCGAGACCTTTTAACATACATTTCACCTCCATTCAGTTCTATATTTTCAATTATATTTATGATTAAATTACTATTTAGTATTATCTATTATGAAAATTACGAAATTTCTAAGAAAAAAGATAATAAATCCCGTTAAAATAGTAAAAATAATTAAATGTACTCTTAATTCGAAGAAATATTAGTATCTAACTTGTCTAACTCTTCCAATTCTTCTATTACATTTTGATTGTTCAATATTTTATCCAAAAATTTGTCTCTTGCTTGATTTCTTTCTTTCATTTCCGCCATTTCTTTAACTAATGCAGATACTACTTCGTCTTTTTCTCTGGATTTTTCAATATATTCCTTGAATTCTTTGCTTTCAACATCTTTTACCTTTGCTTTATCAAGTGATAGGTATGGAAGTACTTCCAAGTAGTGTTTTTTTAGGTCAGCGGGATCTGCTTTCCAGTATGTTCTATCTTGGTCGTTAATTTTATGGCCTACCATGTAATCTGCAAAAATTTTTTCACGCATTTTATTAATTATTATGCTGATGAAATATTTTCGAAGTGAATGAGCTCTCCAAAAACTATAGGTTCCTTTTTCTCTTTTAAAACCGGCTTTTTCACCCATTCTACGGAAATTTGTAACTACACTGTCTCTACTTAATCTACTACCATAATTACTTACAAAAACAGTATCATCATTATTTTTTATTCTAATTTTTTTATTTCGGCCATAACATCTTTCTTTTAGGTAGGTTATGACCTCTCTAGTACATTCCGGAGGCATAAATGTATGATGTCGTATTTTGCTTTTGCTTCTTGTAATATCTAGAGTCAAAATTTCTTTAAGTAGTTCATCTTCGAATTTAAATAAATCATAAACATCATCTAAATCCTTTTCAATTGCTGAGCTAGCAAAACTTAATAATTTTCTCAATGTTAAATCTCTGGCCTCTCTTTGTCCCATACCTGACAGAGTCATTAAATAGATAAGAGCTCTTTCTCTAGGTGGAGAAACGCTTATTAATTTATGAATATCTTTACGAGTCAATGGTTTACCAATATTCTTATCTAATCCAATATCTCCCTTTGGAATCTCAATTTCAGGTAAAAAAATATGAAATGCTTTGTAAAATGATTTGATAGCATAAAAATAGAGATTTGAAGTTGATGGAGCTAATTCGCTATTTTCAAGATATTTTCTATATTTGAGTAAATAAATATTTATGTTGCGTTTCCTGAAGAGAATACCTTTTACTTCTTGCTTTTCAGCTTCTTCAATCAATTCATGTACTTCTTTGTTAATAATTCCTGTATAAAGCTTTAATGACCTTTTATAGGCTATTTGTGTTCCTGATGAAATATTTCGTTTAAGAAACCATTCTTCAATTAAATTTTCATCATCACTTTCCATAGTATTAATTTGTTCTAAATTGTTATTAAATTTTATGTTACCACATCCAATATATCGATACTGTGGATATGGTTAGTACCGTTTAGCGAAATAAAATTATTATTTATAATATGAATAGTAATATACCATTGTAAAAAAAGTCAGATCATTTAAAATTTAAAATTTCTAAAAGTTATCTATTCTAAAGTCCATCCATTTTTTATGATTTGCTAGGATCGTTAGAGTAAGTTCGTTTTGGGTACGGTTATGAAGTTTATCTTTTTCATTCATATCATCCCTATCATAATTTTCTGGTGTTAAATAATTCTTATCTATCTCATAATATTCCACAAGGGATTTTAGTGATATTTCATCCCCGATTTTTTTACCAATTTTTTTATTAAATTCTAATATGGCTTCTAAAAGTTTACTTGTTCTATCAATTGATTCTTCTTTTCCTTCAAAATAAACATCCATAAACGCCTGAAGGCTATCAAGATTCAATTCCTGATTAACATCAAAACGACCACATTTCTCCGCTTCTGCTATCAATGAAATTCTATATTCTTCTATTTCTTTTACAATTAAATCAAATTGATCGTCAGCTATCTCAAATAATGCGATTAATCGATTTAATTTTCTCCTTAAGTGCGTTGGAACATCTTCTTCACGTTTATAGGAAATTTTATGAGATACATCTGCCCAAGCATGCATTAATATAGTTCTAATTTGTATTTCCGCTTTTAGTCCTCTTAAATCACGAGTACTAGGAGTATATAGCCAATCATCTTCTAATGACACCACAAAATGTAAAGATAAATAATCAAACTTGTCGTGTTCTAATGAATCAAGTTTGTTTTCATATTTTAAAATATCAAACTCCCTTCTAATTACTTTAGATATTTTATCTAAATTGGCTTTATGAGTACAGATTATTCTGATTCCACATAGATCTTCAATATCCTCGAATGGATCGGCATATGGTTTTCTTTCAATTTTCTTCCAGAAAGAGTCAAAATCTTTTGTTCGATAATATATATCCATTACAGGAATTTCATTATCTTCAAAAAGAGTTTTTAATTCGTGATTTAACAAAATCCCCAATCTATCATATTTATCACGAACTTCTTCGTATTTTGCCAATACTTCTTCTTTAATAAAAGTTTTTCCAGACATATTTTCCTCAAGGCTATTATGATTACTTTGTAACTATACTTGTTTAAAGTTTAAAAATGAAATTTTTCTCTAGTCTTTATTAATTTGACTAAAAAACTTTAGACTTATTTACTATTCCAATTTAGATTAGAGAGTTGTATCCGCAATAATTTTCATTAATCTCTTTCAATTTACCATCAATCAAATTGCAGATTACATCATCAACTTCAAAGAACATACCTTGTAAATTTTTATTTGTAGAAATCCAATCGTCTAGGAGAGGATTTACTTTCATGTCCCTGTATTGAAGAGGATAGACAAATTCATGAATAATTTCATACTTACAACAATGGCCATTTATTATAACACCTTTTTGAGTTTCTATATGACAATCCTGCACTGATTCACTCTTTACTAAGGCCATTTCTTCAATATAACTCTTGGGATTCTTATGGTAAATAAAACATATATCTCCAACTTGGACATCCGGGCCACAATCACCCCAACAACCTTCTTGTCCTATAATTGCTTCTTTCTTAGCCACCCATAACCAAAAATTCATTATAAATCCCCCATATTAATCAAACTTCCTCAAATTATGGTTTTTACCTATTTAGGATATTCATCAAAATGCTTCCCTTTATATTCTGGTTTTACAAAATAACCTAATTCCTTTTGCATTTGATTACAATTCTTTATATCTTCTTCATTCCATTCTGGCCTATAAAGATAACACAAATCATAAGCATGACCTCCACCGTTGATATATTTGCTTGAAGCTATCCCAACTACCTCATTGTTTTTTCTAATAACATTCCTAGCAGCAAGGCATCTTAAAGTAAGATCCATATACCTCTGTTTCCTATCATTTTCCCGATATTCATCTAATAAAAAAACATATGTTACTCCAGAAGGAGATGTAGCTATACGTGCTTGAGATTTCGGTTCACCATAAACCCCAACAAAATCAAAGAATGCATCCACTAATATCATACGATTAAATCTTGACTCTTTAGCCATTACTCGAAGAGCTTGTTCAACTTCGTGAAAATCATTAGTAAAAAGTAGTTCTCCTTTTGACATATCACGATAAAATTCTTCTATAAATCTATCCCAAAATTTACTGTTTTCTTCTTGTTGTTTCCTATTTTTATATTCTGGCTTCTGAATGAGTTCTTCCCAGGAATCCCTATTAATTAAAGTATTATCAATGGTTTTAGGAAACCATCTACCCCTATGTAAATAAATAGCCAGTAAATCTTCTTCACTACTAAAATAAGCATTTTTTCCTAAATCAAAAAATTTTTCTTTTTCATCTAAATATTTAACAAAATCTGTGATTGTATCTAATTCATTTAATAGTATTGGAAATGATTGTTGATCAAAAAAATGGATAAATCCTTTGCCTTGATCACCAAATGGAAGTGGGAACGATTCCCTCCTACCAAAAGAAATACCTATACGATATACTTTCATTTTGTCTGAGTCTGGAAATTTAATTTCATATTTTTTGTCAGAAGTCAGGACATCTGTATGAGAATTACGTATAGCTCTTTCAGCACCATATATCTGTTTATACGATTTTTTTATTGCATTTTTTTCCCATCTTCTAATATCTATTTCTCTATTTCCACTGGGGTTGATATTTATTTCTTTTACAGAAATTATGATCACATATGGATCGTTTACAATCAATATGTCTGTTAGTTCTTTATTGTTATCAGTTCTAATCGTGTTAGGAAAGCTCCAAAAGGATAGAAATGAGTTTTTGCATACATCACTGACTATTTTTTCTGAAATGTTCATAATACTATCCCATTCATAATTAATTTAATTTTATTATTCAATACGTTTCTTATAAATTATGGTAAGCTCTCCTGATTTACATTCGTTACATTTCCAATCTTTATATTCTTGATATAACTCTGGTTCTTCATCTACTGGAAGTTTAAGATTATAATGTTTGGAGCAATTATTACATTCCAGTTTTAATTGATAAATCATAATATTACTCATAGGATAACCTCCCATAATATTAATCTAGTCCTAATACCTCATATAAACTATTTATACCATCTCGTTTAAGACGTGTATAAGAAATAAAGGGTAAAGACATATCTTGAATATATGTAATAGGGATTTCACGAACAGTTACAAATATTGAAAAAACTTGAAATTCATTTGATTTCAACCCATAAGCAGATATTAATTTGTGAGTATTTTCATTGAGCCATTTATCCCTCTTAGAATGTTTAGTAATCCAAGAATCACTTTCATCTTTTTCCCCAATGAATTTTTCAAGTTCATTTTTAATTTCACGAGGATTACGCCCATAAAAGATGTGTTTGCATTCGATTGAGAAGATATTCTTATTTTCATTATCAATCACTAATACATCTATGTCTCCCAAGTCTAAATTAGCTTTTAATGCCCTTCTTGGAGCAATTGGTACTTCAGAATAGATATCAAACTCTGTATTTTCCTCAAACCATTCTTTTACACTATTAGTAAATTTTTTGCCACGATCATTGATCTGTTTTCCAACAAGTTCTTTCATTTCACGAGGAGTACTCTCATTTACTTGGTATTGGCCACTAATAACTAAATTAACTAAATTCCTTTCAGCCTCCTCCACATGACGTGGACCCCAATATATCAAAGGATCATCATCAGGTTCAGAACATATAATTATAGGCCTTCTCAAGAAAGAAAGAGAGCGATTATATCTCCAAGGCCAAATATCCGTAGTTTCAAATCCATTCGGGGGAACTTCCCACTTATTTCTTTGTTTCAATGCAAAAATATCTAATGAATTATTAAATTCTACATCAGTCCACTCAAGTTCAGCTATAATTCTTAACTTTAATTCGGACATTAAAATTGAAGGAGCAGAAGATTCCTGCTCAAAAGCTATTCTTATTAATATATCATTAAATTGAATCATCTGAGTTAATGTTAATCCAAATTCTACCTTAAAAGCTTGATCTAATTCTTCCTTCAAACTTTCATCGGGTTTATGTTCCGGTTTATATATAAATTTAAAATTATCCAAATTAGTTTCTACATTCTCTAATGTTTTAGATCTCATAAAGGGATCCCATGTATCTGACATTCCCTTCCTATTCACCCCTACACGTCCAGATCTTAGAATTTTTAGATCAATATCATATAAATCAAAATAAATATCATCGCTTAACATAGCCCAATTGATAATATGATAAGTTATTGCAAGTATATTATCTAATGCTTCCATAGTTATTTCATGAACTCCATTTGGAGGTTCAGCTGCAATGATTTCTATAAGTGCTCTTGTAGTTAAAGCAGTTCTTTCTACTTCCATTACTTCTATAATATCTTTTTCAACTTTTGATGGGATATCCAAATAACATCCTAATACTGGTGCTGTTTTTAATGATTCATTAGCCCTTATATTACAAATTGCCTCATTATTACCAACTAATTTCTCTAAAACTGATTTCCAGTTGAATTCAGAAAGTGTCGTTTTTAAATTTTCATAATATACATCTACTATATTACCACAAAGCTCTACTTTGGCCTCTTTATCTAGAATTTCTCCTAATGGGGGAGTTTTATCTCCCAAATTATCTACAAGCCCATCTAAATTCTTTTCAATATCATGTTCTTGGAGTTTACGCAATTCAGGAATGTATTGTGGGTTTAAAGATATATTATTTGTTGCATTTATTAATAAGAAATGTTTTTTCATTCCAAGAGGTGCATGTATATCTAAAATATGTTGCCTCTCCAAATCATTTAAATTATTTGTTAATCCATGATTTTCTAATAATATTCCAAACGCCTTTAAAATCCCATCAATAATTAACCTATCAGCCGTATTATCTGTTTGATTCATTATAAAAAAGATTCCTTCTGGAATTTTATATTGAATAGTTTGATCATTAACCTCAAATTCTAAATTTGGAGTTTCAGTCGATTCTTCAAAATCACCAAACATCCAATTTTCAGGATCTTCTAAATCAATAATTATACGAATGGGATTAAAACCTAACGGTTCCAGATGAAGTTTAAGGTTAGGTGTTAATTGCCATAACCAATAGCTAATTGATGATGTTACATCCCAACTCAAACTTCTTAATTCTGGTTTTTCATATATTTCATCTATAATCCCTACCCATATGGGTTGATGATAACCCTCTATCAACCTTTCATGGGTTATTTCGTAATAGTATATTGGTATATTTTCATCTAAACGGTTGACTTTTGCATTTGGATTATCAAAGTGTACTGCAGAGTGAGTATCCCAAAGATTTGCTACTTTAATACGTAATGATTTACCAAGCTCAGGTATTGATATAGATATTGAACTTGGCTCGAAATCATCTGAAATATAAAAGCTATGATTGTTATTTACATAAAACACATATTTATCTAAGAATGAAGCGAATACCGAATTATTGATTGAATCCTGTACTTTTGCATACTTCCAAAGAGTTAAATTATCACATTCTCTAGTTTTTGCTGCCACACCTAATTCTTCATAAGTCATAAGTATAGTCTGTGAATATTCGGGTAACTCATTTATACAAATAGTTCCATAACGACCAATTTGCCCATAAATAACAAGTACAAGTACTTCATTACAATCAGACACATTTCCTTTTAGCCAATTGACCATGAACTCACATCTTTCACTAGCTAATTTGGAATAATCTGATGAATCCCAAGTCCCAAAGGGTTCATTTATGTCATAATCAGTTAAATCATCAGTTATTAGTAAAACATAAGCCAATTTATCATTATCTATTTTAAAAACATCTTCATCAAATGGTAAACTCTCCTCCAAAGAAGGAATATCTAAATCTATTTTTTGAAAAGACATCCACCTTAAATATTCATTTACATCAAACCATATTTTTGATTTTAAATTCTCTAATAAAAAATCTGTAACTCCAAATTGTTGAGATGTTATCAATATAAAATGTCTTAGTGTACCTGCTATGGTTCCGGGATTGGCAATGACAATATCATTAGATATTTTAATTAACGGAGTTTTAAATAGAGGATTCTTTGATATATCTTCATTGTTAAAATTTTGATGTCCAAATGGTAGAATGAAAGGGATAAACATGTGATAATCAATATCTTCAATTTCTTCTATTTTCTCTTTAGTAAATATAGTAGTTTTAGATAATTCATGTAATCCTTCACTTGCTGGAACTTTTATATCTTTTCGCCACCTATCAGGGCTACTCATATAACGATATTGTCCATTTCTATTGGCTAATTCATTACTCAAAGATAATAAACTAATAGCTCCAAAATAAATAAATGCATGAAATTTTTCTGGAAATTCATCTTTTAATAAAAATATTACGTTTAAAAGATTTTGTACACAAAGAGGTTCAGTATGAGATAAACCAGAATACACAGTATAATTACTCTGGCCAAACATTATGTTATCAGTAAATAGGCCTTCAGGTGGGTCTTCTAGTATCCCTATGCCACCATTAGAATGTAGATAAGTATTAAGATTTAAACTAAAATCAATAGGGTCTATACTTTCATTTCTAAAATTTTTTGTTTTACAAGCTATTCTCGAAGCAGTTTCAAGACGAAGTATTTGAGAATGATTTTCTTGACAAAGTTGTAGTCCCCCCAATGTTGAAACCAATTCTAATGGATCATATTTTTCAAAATATTTTTCTAATAGTTCTAAAGGCGTATGCATATTCATTCTCCATCATAACATTTTTAATTTTATTATACACTTTTTCAAGATCATAAACATTCCTATTGAGTATTTTTACCATATAATTCGTTACCATAGCAAAATCCATCATATGAAGTTAAATTGAATATTTTAGGATGTTATTCAAGATTATTAGTATTTGATAATAAAAATATTTCTATTTGATCTATTAGATAATACGGAATATCTTATTTTTTTATGATATAATAAACAATATTTCAATGAAATATTAACATACTTTCAATTTGATCGTTTTTTGACTTTGACGAACATAAAACCATAAACAATCAGGATATTACCTTTTTTATGTAAATTAACATTTTGAAAAGAATAAGTTTGTAGAAAAATTTATTATCATAAGAAATAAACTACCCTTGATAAATGAATAAAAACGTGATTTTAGTATATCTTTCACAAAACACCAGAAGGTCAAAAAGGCTATTACTAAATATTTAAAAATAAATGGTTGAATGTAAAACTGGCAGTAATATTTGTTCTGGAATGATTTTAGGAGAGGAATAATTGAGAATTATTTGAAAATGTGAATTTGGAGTTGTAATCAATGAATTTAGACAGCAAAAAATTGAGATGATTTTTTTGAATTTTACAGAAAAATTTAGCTTCATGGATAAAAAGTATGTAATATCTTTAACATTAGTTATAATATCCGTTAATTTGATTTTAGATCTATTTTTATACGTATTCTTTAAAATACCAACAAAATTTAGTTCTATCATAATTCTTATAATATTAGCTTTCTGTTTAAGCATTTTAGCTAATTATGGCTCTTTTCTATTAATTAGTAATTTTGACAGAGCTACTAAATTTTATAAAAGCAAATTTTTTCATATTTTTGTTCTTCTAACGCCAATATATCTTACTATAGTGTTTATTTCATATGGTATTAATATTAATGATGTTGATTCTGCTCGATATATGATTAGTTCCATAATTCAAAGTGAAGCAGCTATCATAGCTATTGTAATATCTTTGAGTCTAGTTGCTATTCAATTAGCTTCTTCATCGTATTCTGTAAGAATAATTGATATATTTAAAGAGTCAAAAAGCCTTTGGATATTAATTTTTTCATATATTATTGCGATAATTTATGGTTTAATAATTTTAGGTTTAATTAATAGAAATAATATCCAATATTATGAAGATCAAATAATAATAATTTATTATTTGGCTATTTTTGCATTCGGGGCTTTAATTCCATATATTATAGAAGTTATAGATTTGTTACAACCATCTACAGTTATTAAGAAATTATCATCCCATATAAATGATAAAAATATAATTGAAGCTATTAGAACTGAATCAGAAACGGAAGATATTGAATTTTATCCTGAGTTTAGTTTCCTAAATTCTTTTGAGGTTAATCAGATTAAACCAATAATTCAATCAGACAAAGAACCCATTCAACCCATTATAGATATTATAAGAAGTTCAATTATCCTTAATGATGTAAAAACTTTTAAAGATGGACTTATGGCCATACATCGCGTTGATATAATACTAGAAGATAATAAATTAGAAAGTAAAGATAAAGAAGAAATTTTGAAACTTTTATTGACGTATTTAGGGAGAATAGGGAGATTATTAATTGATAATGGGGATGAAGAAACTCTTTATGATTTAATTTTTCATTTACGTTATTATGGAAATAAATCTAAACAAAAAAGTTTTTATCAAGCCCTTATTTTAGTTATTAATACATTAGGAACTCTCGGAAAGATTGCATTGAATGGAAATCATGAGAATGTAGCTAGTTTTTGTGTGCATTCAATTAATATACTCTTTGATGATATAAAAGATGAAAAATTCAGTCAGAATATACAAAATTTATCACTTAATTATTATAAAAATATTGGAAGATATGCTATAAAAAAAGAATTTGATGACACTGCTTTTGCCGTAGCTTATTCACTTCAGAATTTGAGTAGAACACAAAATAAATTCACGGAGTTAAAAATCGAAATAATTAACTTTCTTGGAGAACTTGGAATTTTTTCAACAGAATCACGTTTAGAATATGCTTCAATAACATCTACAAGAAGCCTCTTGGAAATTGCTAAAGATGTTACAATAGACAATAGAAGTGAATTTAGTGAAATTATTTCTTATTTTTTGGAAATAGGTAATAGAAGTATCAATGAAAGGTTAAAAATGCCTGCTGCATCATCGGTCATTTCTCTCCAAAATTCTTCTGAATTAGCAATTATTGAAGGTTTTGAATTAGAAGCCATTAGAATTGGTAAATTTAATGTTAAATTAGCTGAAAAAGCCATAAACAATAAATTTGAAGTTTTATATGATATTCCTAGAATAGTTAAAGAAATCATCAAATTTGCTATTATTAATCATTATGATCGTTTAGAAACTATCAATACAGTTCAAAATATTATTGGTTCTTTAGCCAATTATGATGTTAAAGATATAAGAAAAGGTTTAGAGAACTATAAAAAATATAATAGCATACGTGTAATTAATAAATTAATAAATTCATTAGGTGATTTAGGAGAATTAATTGCATATGATAATCCTTATTGCCAAACAAGTAGAATTATCGAACATTTTACAGAAATCAATGAATTAGGATCAAAACTGGAAATCAGTCATTCAGTAGTATCAAATCTAAGCAAAATAGGTAAAATAGCAAGTGAAAAAAATGCGAAAGAAAATGTTGTTAGAATTATAGATTCTATTATTGTAATCATTAATGAAAGTATTAACAACAAGTCAAATATAGGAATGTATGACTTACAAAATGTCACAATAATAGCAAAAAATGCTATGAAAAGTGAATTTGAAAATTATAACGGATCAAACAAAGGATATGTAAAAATTTATGAAAATGTAATAGAATCTTTGATCGACTTTAGTAAAGAGATGATTAATGAGAAAAATAATAATATATTTCTATTTGGATTTTCACTAGGTGATATTGGGAAAAATGCTGCTCAATATAGAAATCTGGAAGTATTAAGAATTATATTAGATTCAATACAATTTATTGGAAAAAATAGTGCAGAATTAGGCTTATTTAATGGGGTTAATAGTGCTTCCTATTCTTTTGCAATAATAGGTAAAGAAGCAACGGATCAAGGATTTGAAAAAATTTCTGAGGAATGTATTAATTTCTTTAGAGAGAATACAAAAACGATTGTTGACACGGAAAACTATTTAGCTTTGAAATGGGCTGTTAATTCTTTGGGAGAAATAGGAAAAATAAGTACCAAGAAGAAATTTATAGAATTATCTAATATGTGCATTGAATATTCCGGACAATTAGGCAAATATTTAATTGGAAAAATAATTTGTAATAATAACATTAATAAGGAATCTATTGAAGAAATGCATAATTTATTTAATTTATTGGACTTTATGATTGTAATATCTAAACAAGCATATCAAAGCTCTGATTTAGAAACAGCATCCAAAATTGATATAGCTTTAAGTGAATTGGCTGAATATTCCAATGCTAATAGTTTAAACATATTAGAAAAACGTATTCAGAAATATGTTCAAGAGTTTAGAGGTATAAAATAAATTAATGTTCAAAAAAGTATTCAAGTTATACAATAAATTCCCTATTCACGTTCAAACAGTATATAATGAACACTCGTATTACCTACAATAACTTGAAGCGACCTACAATTTTCTTGAGTTAAAATATGTCTAATTTAATCTCCATCATCCAGTTTAAACAGCAAACAAATGATAGATGGTTTATGACTTGTACGGTTTGAAACCAGAGGAAAATTAAAATTAATTAAAACAAGTACAAATAGAATGATCAAGGAGTGATAATGTGCCTAAAGATTTTTTAGAATCGTTTCCATTATATAAAAAATTTTATTATGATTTTATAAATCAATCATTAGGGCTTGTACCTAAACCTCCAATAAAAATGTATTGCGATATTTGCAAATCTAATCAAACATTCAATAATACTATGGATTATTTTAAATTATATAAACGGCCTGAAGATTACCGAGCCAATGGTGAAGTTATAGGTCTTGAATATATTTGTATGAGTTGTAAAAAATTTAAAAGATATTTTTTCATAGAAATTAGTGAAGATTTGAATTGGATTAGGAAAATTGGACAAGTACCTCCATGGGATATTTCAGTAGATAAAGAAATAGGAGATTTATTAGGTAAGGAACGTTTAGAAATTTATCAAAAAGGTTTAATTAATGAGTCTCAAAGTTATGGGATAGGTGCATTTGCTTATTATCGCCGAATTGTTGAAGGAGTAATTGACGAACTTTTAAAAGAGATTTCTGTAATGATTGATGAAAAAAACCTTGTAGAATATAACGAGGCTTTAAAAAAGCTTAAAGATTCACATAATGGTGAAGAAAAAATCAAAGCGGTCTATGATTTACTTCCTTTAAGACTTATTCCTAATGGTAATAATCCATTGAAGATATTATATAAAGTATTGAGTGAAGGAATACATTCTGATTCAGACGAAGAATGTCTAGAAAATGCTCAAACAATACGTCACATCCTCATATTTTTGATCACTGAAGTAAAAAATCATCAAATAGGTGCTAAGCAGTTTACAGCAGGACTTAAAAGATTAGGAGAAAAAAATAAAGATTAAAAAGTTTTTTTCTTTAAAATAAAACAGTATTTCAGTCTATTAAAACAATGCGAGATACAATTAGGAGTGGAAAACTTAAATAATTAAATATTTTTAACCTCCACCTATTAAAATTGCAATAATAATCTGGGTTATTGTTGGTATCGTCCAATTAGCATTTTTCCTTAACCAATTAGAAATTTTTTGTATATTTGTTTTATTAATGTTTTCTTTAGTTAGTTCACTCTGCAATCTGGTTACCATTTCTTTTACTTCATCGGTATTTTGAGGATTTTTATTTTCTATTTGAGAATATATCTCATTAAAACTATCCTGAATATTTATTGAGATATCATGAGAGTTTATGAATACTCCAGAACTATTACTCACTATATTCTGTGTAAATGAAACAGGAGATTGGTTTATTAATTCGTTTTCATTTTCGACTAAATCTTTCCCATAAGTCGTTATTCGAGCTGCAAGAAAATATACATGACTTGCTGTTATAATTTCTAATAAACCTTTATCTTTTAAATTTATCACATCAGAATCTAGTTCATTAAAATCAATATGTAACTTCTCTTGCAGTTCTTCTCTATCTATATATTGGCGAAAATTTTCTCTATCTTTTTCATATAAAATTTCTAAAATTTTTTTTCTAATTTCTTTTCCCATTTAAACCCATCCAATAAATGTTATAATTATTGATTGTTCTAGATGGTTATATGTATGGTTAGGTATTTACACTTGCATATTATGAACTGGTTTTTGGTGATAATAGTCACTAAATCTTTATAAAAAGAATATAAAACGGTGAAAATCTATTAATATACTGTTTATTTAAAGAAAATGAATTATTTAATTATATATGGTGATATATAAAGACTGAACTACCAATAGCTCCAACAAAAAGAATAATAAAAAATGCCAGTGCAAAAAGAGTAAGTGAAATGCAGAAGAAGCTTTATCAAGGTTTTAGAACAATTTGGACAATATATCTCCCTACAAGCAGTTAAACTTGCAAAACATGCCGGAAGAGTGACTGTTAACGCATCAGATATTGAACTAACTGTTAAAGCACTAGACTAATAATCCTCATTAAATTTTTCTATTAATTATTTACCATAACATTTCTAAGAAGTCCCTCAATAAAATTAAGAATTTAAGTTATAGGATTGCTTAATGAGTGTCATTAAATAGTCCAAATCATCTTCAGGTGTTATAGAAATCTCATAGTCCCCATTTCCATGATGGCCTGTGTTTGAAACGTCTCTTGCTAAATTTTTTGGATCATCTAACGTTCCTTTTCTTAAATTGAGAAATAATTTGATAGTATTTTTAGTAAATTCAATATCAACAAAATTTTTGCTAGATTTAAAAGCAATATAAATTTTCAAAGGTTTAATTTCAACATTATCACCTAAATCTAAAATTCTTTTCTTAATATCTTCGTACAATTCTTTTATTTCTTCATAAGGAATTTTTAGATGGTCATCTTCTGTATATTTTTTTACAACAGAGCCAACTTCTTTAACAACCTCACTCTTAGAACTAACAGTATTTATTGATTCGCTTGTATCAGGAGATTTTAACTGATTAAAAAGTACTGTATTGTTTGTGTATTTACTTATTTCCCATAATTCAATGGGTAAATCTTTAAATTCAATTGCTTGCTGCTGATATTTGGTAAATTGTGGAGCAATAAATATAACTCTTGATTGTGACCAGTCCACATCGTTTTTCTTCAAAAAATTTTCTTTTCTCTCGTTATATTCTAAAATAAAATCAGCTTTGTTATTTAAAAGTAAAGCAAGGTATGCATATCCCTGATCTATAACGCTGAAATTTTTATCCCTTTTATATTCAATTATGACAAATGAATTGGTTTCTTCATCAAAAGCTAATGAATCTATCCTCAAATTATTGAGCTGAAATTCAGATTTTACAAAATCTAAACCAAAAATAATATTCATATTATGTTCGCTAATATTCTGAATATCTTTTTCTAACTTAAAATCAACTCGATGAACTTTCTTTAATTCTTGCCCATTTATTGAAAAAAGCACCATAAATAATACACCCCTCTCAACCTATTTTTCCCCATAATATTCTATTGTTTACTTAATAAATTAAATATTATATCGTTATATATTGGATTATTGGATCAGATATCAAAAATATAATTTAAACAAAATTCGAATGTTTCATTTTATTACAAAACATTGTTCAGTTTACTCATTAAAATAAAAATTCTAATAATTTAATTAACGCTCTAATTATAAAATAAAACTTCAGGAGCATATTTTAATTTTATTATTTATTTATGACTTCGTCATACTGTCCTATGACGAAATAAATTTTGTCTAAATTTATGCCGCATTTTACGCCGCAAAAATTCAGTTTATGCCTCATGAAAATTTATGCCACATTTTATACCTCTAATTGCTGCTTTTCTGATTCTAAAAAAGATGTATTTAAACAGGTTTTCGGTGATAACTAATGAAAAGTTATATGTATGGATAATAATGCTAATAGATATTTATTAAAAATAATAATAGATCTCAATTGTGGATTCGACAAGAAATTTAATTATGTATCATTATTATGTAAATATTTTTTTACTTTTTTATCAAAGTCTGAAACATAACTCGCATCTTGTATTTTCCTAAATTTTTTATATTCGTTGGTAGCAATTTCGTTAGCTACTTCTCTTGAAACATTGCCTGCGTCATTTAAAATTTCATATTCATTAAATTTTAGAAATGCATCCATTCTTTCTGTCCATTCTTCCATTGACATTAATTTATGTCTTCTAGCTTGATTTTCAGCATAGTCAAGATACATATTGACAATGTTATTAAGTTCGGACAGTTCATCTCTTGTCAAATAATTCTTTGCAATTGTTACATCACTCTTTAATATTTTACCTTCAGGTGAATTTTTCCAGCTACTAAGACCTAAATTTTCTTTTTTACTATCAACACGATCTACAACGATTTCAGCTGCAGTATGGCCTGTGATGGCCCAATGAAGTTTATTTTGAACTGAAGCATAAAATTTTTTAGTGGTTTCAGCATCCTTATTATAATCATAACTACACTGAGAATAAATATCCGTAATTTTCTGATAAAATCTACGTTCACTGGCTCTGATTTCTTTGATTCGTTCTAGTAACTCATCAAAGTAATCTTTTCCAAATCTAGTTCCATTCTTTAATAGTTCATCATCTAGGACAAATCCCTTGGTTATAAATTCATTTAAAGTATTTGTTGCCCAAATCCTAAATTGTGTTGCTTGCTTAGAATTAACACGATACCCTGTAGCGATGATGGCATCTAGGTTGTAAAAGTTTACATTTCTTGAAATATTCCTTTTCCCTTCTTTTTGAACTATCCGGAATTTCCGGATAGTTGAGGATTCGTTTAATTCTTCGCTTTCAAAAATGTTAAGTAAATGTTCATTAATAGTCCTTATATCAACATCAAATAGTTGAGCCATAGTTTTCTGCGTTGACCACATCATTCCATCTTTAATTAGCACTTCAACAGTTTTAGCACCTTCATCACTTGTGTAAAGAACTATTTCGTTTATTTGTATAATTTCATCTTTATCCATAATATATTCCCCAATAATTTGATATTTATATTAACGTGCTTTTTTGTTATATTTCTCGCCTAAGCAATTCTATGCTGATTCTATGCTGATTTATGAGTATAATTAAGAGAGAATGTTGAAATATGAGATGATCAAATAATGTTAATAGAACTACTCTATATTCTAATTTATTAATGTTTTCTTCCAAAGATAGGATATAAAACGAATTATTTAATGGCGGTGATTTTAATTGAGGAGATTTCATCCAGTTATAGCAATAATCACAGGAAGCTTCTTTATTTTTATAATAAACCAAATTATGAATTATATATTTGATTCCATACCTATAAACGGCATGTTGGGTTCGGAATTGATAACTATTTTGGTTCCTGTTTTGTTGATACTTGGAGGGTTTATAACAGCTTTTATTACTAATAGAAATAGGTTGTTATGTGCCTTTTGTGTGGGACTATTCTTCCCCATAATTAATAATGCAATCAATATAGCATATTTAAATTCAATCAGTGCAATAGTTTTGTTTGTTTTAGGAGCTTTATTTGCTGCTTTAATTACAACCCTAGGAGGATTTATTGCGGTGAGAGCAATCACAAAATATGTTAATGCTTTAAACGACAAAGGAATCGCTTTAGACGAAATTGGAAAACATGAAGAAGCAATTAAAGCCTATGATCGTGCCTTAAAATTAGATACAAATAACATTGAAGCGTTGTTTAATAAAGGGGAAACTTTAGGTATTATTGGAAAACATGAAGAAGCAATAAAATATTTCAATATTATTTTGAAAATCGATCCAGATGATGCAGAAACCCTGTATGAAAAGGGAGTAAACTTAAAAAAACTAGGAGAACATGAACAAGCAATAAAATACTTCGATAAAGCATTACAATTAGATCCAGATGATACTGATGCACAGAAAGGAAAAGAAGAAATATTATCCATGATACAATCAAAAAACACTTAAAATTTATAACCACCGAAACTTGGATGTACTAAGAGGGTTTACATAAATTAGGAGACAATTAAATGCATCATTTAACATCTAAATTAATGATCTACAGAAACATAGACAAGAATAGCATCTTGTTTAGATTATCGGATATTTACCGACAGTTTGAGGCAGAGAGCTATGTGAAAGATGATTTAATTAGAGATATTTATATAGAAATCAATCGTCTGCTTGATATTTCAACCCATTATGGGTTTGACAATAATCTATGGCACAATTATCTGGCTTTTGTTTTGGCCATGACTGAAAACCCCTTTACACGGGTATCTGAAAAAGTTGGAGCCAACAATGGTACTGTAAATAAATTTGCCAAGGGTGATTTCAGCATATTCAAACAGTTGTTTGACTTCGACTTTTCCAAATTGGAAAATGAACTGGCTATAGATTGTTTTACTGTTATCACAAATTATAAGGCTGTTGTGAAAGGTGAACAGATCTTCAACAAGAGTGTGAGTGAAAAAGTTCAAGAACTAAGTCAAGCCATTGAACAGTCTGAAGATGATATCGAGCTGTATCAGGTAATTACAGGTTTCTATAAAACATATGGTGTTGGAAAGTTAGGATTAAATAAGGCCTTCCGTATTTCAACTGATGATAAATCTGGATTCCTTTGCCCAATAACCATGACCAGTGATATGCTGCTGGATGATTTGGTGGGTTATGAATCTCAAAAAAAGGAACTAATAAAGAATACAGAAGCATTCGTTGAAGGATACAGGGCGAACAATGTTCTTTTATATGGTGATGCAGGTACTGGTAAATCCGCAAGTATAAAAGCCATTTTAAATCAGTATTACAGTCAGGGACTCCGGATGATCGAAGTCTACAAACATGAATTTAAGGAACTGCCCAAGGTCATTGCAGCGATAAAAAATAGAAACTATCGATTTATTATTTATATGGACGATTTATCATTTGAAGAGTTCGAAATAGAATATAAATATTTGAAGGCAGTTTTGGAGGGTGGTTTAGAGCCAAAACCTGAAAACGTACTTATATATGCCACATCGAACAGGCGACATCTCATCCGTGAAACATGGAGCGACCGTTCAGATATGTCGGAGGATGAAATGCATCGATCTGATACAATAGAGGAAAAACTATCCCTGGCAGAGCGATTTGGTGTGACCATCGGTTATTACAAGCCAAATAGAGAAGAATATTTCAACATAGTCACTAATCTTGCAAGGCGACACCCTGAAATCAAACTATCAGATGAAGAACTGAGATCAGAAGCAGGTAAATGGGAAATGCGCCATGGTGGAATGTCAGGGCGTACAGCACAGCAGTTTATTGATTCATTGCTGGGACCTGTATGATTTACCCTAATCTGTTATTTTAAAAGTAAATTTGTCTCAACTTCGTTTTCAGGATATTTTAGTGTTGTCTGGTTTAAAATTTGGTATAATCCATTTTAATCAACAAATATATCCCATTTTCATTCTATTTTATTTATTTTCCATAACCTAAACAAAATAAACTATTAACAGTTTTTCTATATTGACTCTCGGATTTTGCCAGCCCACAACAATTATTTTAATCAAGATCATAATATTTAGTTTGATATTTTTTTCCATTACTACCAGTTTGTAATAATTTGCACATACTGAATTTTCTCCATCATTATTGAGATAGAGGATAAAAAATAAAAAAATATATGAAAAAATTATATCCTTATCTGTACTTATTTAAGTCTTTCATTTCCTTTTCTATCTTGTCTAACTTTTTATTGTAGAATTTTTCTAATCCAAACATTGTTACACTTAATACTATTAGGACAACTATGATGATTATCCCTATAACAACCACTATGATTGATGCGGCATAAAAAGGGCTTAATACGGCTAGAATTGCTGCCAGGATTCCTGAGATTATAGCTAATATTTCCATTACTTCTTTCTTATGATTAAGAGGTATGTAATCACTAACTAATTCATTGTATTTATTCTGATATATTCTATTAATTATGAAATCAGGATTTGCTTTATTGTCCATATTTACTAATTTGATCTGTTTGTTTTGGTCGTCGCTTATAAAGGAGTCAATATCCAATTGAATTTCTTTTTTATCAGCTTTTAATATTACATGTTTTGAATCATTAGTAAGGCCCTTAAAAACGAAATATCTTATGTAACCATTACTGTTAATATACTGTACTATGTCACCATTTTGCAATTCATTAGAAAGATTTCCAGTTTTATTATAATTCTCTTTTGTTACAGTAATATTGTTTATACTCTTTAATTCTCCAATAGTCTTATTCGCATCTATATTTGCTTTATCTGGTTTGTAGGCACTCTTTTTTTTGGTACTTGAGTTTTGAATTTCGTTTATATTATTAACAGGTATATTAAGATTTTCTTCTTGCTCATTAATATTTTTTAACTGATTATTATTGACATCAAGTTTTTCTGCTTCTTTATTGATTTGTTTAATTTCTTTCATTATTTTAACGAACTTAATTGTAAGTTTTATTTTCTCAATTACACTTAATTTGTTCATTTTATATTTGTTCAAATTTTGTGCATCGTTTTTTATAGATTCACTGTGTTTTTGAATATCACTAATATCATTTGCAAATGCAGGTACAATGTTAATTATCATGATGACTAAAATGGCTGCTAAAATGCTTAATTTCATATTAAAAACCTCATATATGATTAATTCCAATTTAAATGGTAAAAAAAAAATTTAGTTTGTCATATATCTATCAATATCATTTTTTTGAGCATTCGCAACTGCTAGTTCTTTCGATGCTAATCTATTCACAATCCCTTCAGATATTCCTAAACTTGCTGTTGCAAATGCAGTAGCGCCAAGTGTTATGAGTAGTGTTATGAATACAGCCTTTTGAGTTTTTGATATCGGGTCGAATAAGCCTATGAATGGTGCTCCTTCATTAAACATAGCATACTGTCTAATTTTTCTAATCATTTCCCATAATTTTACTAATGAACAAATTATTCCCAATACTCCAGTTAAATATAGAAGGATACGAAATGCAACCCTTAGGTCTGAGACACGTTCTAGTCTGTTTGATGCATCTTTTATCTCACTCAGTATTTCCTGATTTTCTGCCATAAATATTTCATGTACAACGTATTCAGGTGGTTTATTAGAGTTATTAAATTTAATACCAGTTTTAGATTTCCAAAACTCATCAAAAGCCATAACTGTATTTATTCCATCTGCTCTAAGACGTACATAAATTAAATTGGAATCTTCAAGGGACTCTTCAAATATTAAATATCTTATGAATGCCTTTCCAACTTTATCATCCTTGCTCATTATCTGAACTATGTCCCCTGAAACAAGTTCATCTATTTTTTGGTAAGTTCCTTCATCTACAGCTATATTTTTCTCTTTTAACTGTTTAATCGTTTTATCTGCATTTTTAAGGTCATATGATGGTATCCCCTCATTTTTATCGTTAGTATCAGTTATTTTATTATTGTTATCGGTTGTTCCATCATTAATACCGGTTGTTCCATTATCAGCATCAGTTGTTTCATCAGTAATATCAGTTGATCCATCATCATTAATATCGGTTGTTCCATTGTTAGTATCGGTGTGATTCGAACCGTCAACTGGGATATTTCTGTTATTATTTTTTAAGTAATTATATAAGGCTTTACTTTCTTTTTCTTGTTTTTTAAGTCGTTTTAAATCTTTTCTAGCTTTTAAATTTAATTTATGGGCGTTTTTTGTTATCTTAACAGATTTTTTCATGATTTTTGGAAGTTTAGTTAGTAATTTTATCATATCCATAAAACTAAATTTCTTTAATTTCCCATAATATTCTAGTTTTTTCGTATCTTTACTTAAGGATTCAGAATAGTTCTCTATATTTCCTATCTCCGTTGCAAAAGCAGGTACAAGGTTAATAATTATAACAACTAAAAATACTGCTAACAACTTTTTTTTCATTATATAATCCCTCCATATATTTTATAAACATTACTAAGTTTGCAAATGATTATTATGGCACTTAGAATGGTTTCTTGAAAATTCATATCTAAATTTTCATTATCTTAAGATTATTTAATAATATTATAATAACATTAATTTAACATGCAAAAGTTGCATTATATATATTTTTCGAATTGTATGGATATGTGATATTATCATAAAGGTTATATAGTATAAATTTTACATGTAAACGTAAAATAGAGTTATTAATTAATTGAGGTGAATTATTAAATGAAAATAAAAATTTTCGGTATAATTATGACTTTAATAGTAATGTCTTGCATATTTGCAGCTAATGCTGAAAGTGGTGGGCAGGATATGAGTGTCATTTACGTGAATCCTAATCTAGGTAATCCTGTAAATATGGGTAATGACCATAACCCTGGAAATGATATTCATGCACCTAAACTAACCATAACAAGTGCTTTAGATGCTGTAAATAATGGGGGAACAATATACCTCAGCAATGGAGTATATACTGATCCCGATATGTATGACAATTATATAATAAATAAAAATGTTACAATCATCGGAGAAGACAAAGATCGGACCATAATAGATGGATTAGGCCGACAATATTCATTTATTCGTATTAAGCCTAATAGTACTGTTAATTTTCAGAAAATAACATTCAAAGGGAACAACAAAGTCGTCCAAGCAGAAGGATTAATCTTTAATCGTGGAAATACCACAATCACCCAATGTACTTTCAGAGAAAACGATGGCGGTTTTGCAGCCATATATAACCTAGGTATATTAAACGTTACCCACTGCCTGTTCATTAATAACCCCGCTTTATGCATAGCAGGCGCTAATTCCCAAGACCACGGATACCTTATCCAAACTATGGGGGAAAATAGTAAATGCTCTGTAACCTACAGTACATTCATAAACAACAGCGCATATGTGGATTTCATTGCATATGATTCAAATAGTTCAATAAACTATTGCAACTTTTACGACCAAGGCGATGTAGTTGCTGTTGGAATATGTACCTTAGATGCTAAATACAACTTCTGGAATGGTACACCAAATATATTTACAAACTGGGGAGGAAATCTAACCTGGGAACCTGTTTCAGACAGTCCATTTTAAAATAAAACTAAAATCACAAATAAGAGAAAATGGATATGGAAAAACAGATTAAAATCAAAACAATGGTTTACTATCCGCAATATTAATTAACATATCGGGATAACCTATCATTTATAAAAATATTGATAAATTAAATTATAAATTTAAAAAGAAACTATGAAACTCAAAAAACTAAAAAATATTGAAAAGAAATATTTCGGATTAATTTTTGTCATCGTTATTATTTTAGTGGCAGTTACTGGTGGGTATTTTCTACTTAATACTGGAAACGAAGCTAAATACTATGAAAATTATGGATTACAATATAAAGCAATAAATAACGCTACTGATACAAGTAGTAATCTAATAGCCAGTATATTCAGCTCAATGATGGTTTCTGAAGGTATAAATTTAGAAGATGAAGATTTGAATTTGACAAAAAACACAAATTCAAATGTAAATGATGATGTAGATAGTGCTAAAAACAATATTTTAATAGCTATTAATTATGACCATGAAATGATTAAATATGCTAAAACGGGATTACAAAAGAAATATGCTGAAATTTTAAACCAACAAGCAAATGCAATGTTGAAATCAATGGACCTAATTAAAGAACTATCAATAGCCTCAAAAAACAACGAACAAGGAAAAGTTGATAATATAACAGCCCAACTTGAAGAAATTAATAACCAGATGGATGGATTTCAACATGAATTAGATGATATGAAAAATCAAGATACCAATTTTAAAACTAGCCTGGAAAAAATAGAGAATGGAGAAACAGATGAAAATTAATTAAGGATGTGGGAATCATATTCTTCTACAAATCTAAGTTTAGTATTTTTTTATCTAATTTTTTTTATTTCGGCTCCTTAAATCTAAATAATACATATTTTAGTCATAGATCAGTTGGAAAACAAGCTATCTTTTCATATTTACTGTTATAACCCCATCTTTACAAGTTACTGAAGTTAGAGCGAGATGTGAGTCAACTCGTAAAGTACCATTTTCATCTTTATAAATTAACTTCATCCGTTGATCCTCTTTACTTTTTAGATGAATGTATATTCTAGTATTTCTAGTATTTCTGTTAAACTTAAAATCTGCTTTTCCACCTTCATAATAATGATGAGTTACGTCAGTAATTTCAAATTCATCTATCTCTAAATAAACTGAAGACATTATTGGCATATATCTCACTCCATAGAATACTTGTAGGATTTATTAAGTAATATTTTCTATTAACTAATATATATTATTACAATCTAAAATAAATGCAAATCATTCTAACGAAATACTAATATTTTATATCATTTATTGAAAATTAGTTTATAGGATTAATCTAAGGAATCTTAAAAAATTTAGAAAAATAAAATTATGGAGTATGATCGAGATTTATTAAAATCGTCTACTTTAATTGTTATTTATTATGTCTTGATTACTATGAGATATAGTTAAGAACTATTTACTTTAGGATCTTTTATTGTGGCTTTCTTTTATTCTTTGGCTTTATATTTTTCAATTTTAACATGATCTAACAGTTATTTATTTAAAAAATGATTTTCAATGATAAATATTTTTAAATTCATAATTATCAAATCTATACTTCATTATAAAATCCTGTAGAAATAAATTATTGAATCACACATAACAAATAATAAATTATAGTTTTAATTGACTATTCTTTGGGGGGGAATTCGTTTGGATTATTTGATTTGTGATAAATGTGAGGGGTATTATGAGCTTCAATCTGGAGAGTCCCCTAATGATTTTGATTTATCATGTGATTGTGGTGGAGAATTACAGGTTCATAATATGTCCAATGATTATGCATCTGAGAATAATGAACCTAAAAGAGAAATTATTGGTATTGGTAAGGGTTATGCTGAAAAAAAGAGCTCTCACTACAACAACCTTTTTATTTTTGGTGGAATTATTGGTTTAATTGGATTAATTGGTATTATTATAACTCCATTCTCTTTAATTATTCTATTATCCGGATGTGGATTGCTTTATTATGGATATAATAATGGTAAAAGTTGGAATAAGGGTATTATTGGAGAATCTATTGTTGCAGATTATCTAAATCAATTACCTGAAGATTATTATATTTTTAATGATGTTAAATTCCCTGGAAGCTATGGAAATCTTGATCACATCGTAATTGGCCCTAATGGAATTTTTGTAATAGAAACAAAAAATTATAAAGGATTTTACTTTGTTAAAGATAAAGAATGGTTCTATAAAACTGGTAAATATACCAAAAAAGCACGTTCACAACCTGGAAAACAGGTAATCCTAAATGCAATGTCATTAAGAAAATTTTTAGTTGATAATAATATTAAAATGGACGATGTCTGGATTGATTCAATAGTTACATTACTAAATAACAATTTTAAGATTGAAAAAAGACCAAAAGATTATAATGTTTTGTTCCCTTCCACTATACCACAATTCATTCTAAATTCAAGAAGAAATATTGATATAAATATTCTTAATAAAGCTATTGTTTTAATAGAACCATTTTGTATAGAATTGTCTTATATATATCAAACAGGTAAAGAATCAGATGAATAGAATAACCACTTAAATTTAATATTCTAAATGAATTTAAATAACAAACTTATTTTTTTGTGATAAAAAAAATGATTTAAGTGATAAATTTTTATGCAAATCTTTATATTTTCCCCTTTCTCTTTACTTGTATTATTGTTGGGACATACATCACTGCAAAACCAATGACAATGGAAAATACAATGTCCAAGGTAGTAAATGTTCCCCATAAGTTAGAATAAATATACAATGAAAGTGGGGCGTATATTGCACTTGCAGTCACAACCCCCTGGTGAATATTCGCCAGTGTACAACGTGTATGATGCATGAATTATAAAATTTGAAAATATCCATGCTGCTGTTGACAATCCCAGAATTAACGTCCATTCACTTGGATAAAAAATTGCAAGTGACACTGATACAAGAACATAAACCATGAAAATAACATTTCCAACAATGAACTGTTCAAATGTTTCAGGTGCACCAAAATATTTCTTTGCCCAAGGCACAAATCGTGGTGATTCTTCTAATATATGTACAAAATATGCTAAAGGTACAAACCACAGAATTTTTAAATCCATAAATTTATTACCCCTTTAATATTAATCCTATTTATTAATACTAAGTATAAATAGTTATTAATGTTAAATTAGTCAGATAGCTTTGAACAATTAATTTTTATTAAACAACTTGAATTAGATATGAATTTAGCTAAAAAAAAGAAATATTTAATTTATGTAGCACTAGCAGTTGTGTAAGCATCGTACATACCGTAAAGCCATACAATAATGTAGAGTATATACGCAATTATTCCCAATAAAAAGATTGTTGCCAATGCTCCTAGTATCACTGCTACGATGAATATTATTATTCCCTTCATTATATTTCCAGCGTATACAGTACCGATACCTGGCAAAAAGAAAGATATAATCAATGCTAAAATAGGGTTTGCCATTTTTTTTCACCTCAGATAGTTTATCTATATTACTATTGGTTTAACTAATTAATATTCTTTTTCTTCACTCCTAAAACAGAACTATTGTATAGTATGCTTTATTTGATGTTTTATTTTGTTCAGCCAATCTGCAGCCATGAGGTTTAGATACATGACACCAACGGAAAGGGTTGGAAAATATGTCTTCAACATATTTATATGAAGTAATCATCTACAATAATAAGTGCATACTAATCTGTATAAATATTATAAAAAAATAGGTGATTTAAATGGCAAATCTAACTGTAAATATATTATATGTAATTTTATTCGTGGTTATCATAGTCTTTTTAGATTTTAAATATTTTAGAAATGACCTTATGAAACGGTTAATTGCAAATGTATTGATTGTTTTGGTGGCTGTTGCTATATATTATCAGTTTTTAGTTAATTTATAAAAAAAATAGATTAAAATGGTCATATAATAACCGTTAAAGTTAAAGAATTATATTTAATGGATTAAATTAGTTTAGTATTCTGGCACAAACTATTTGATGATCTGGTCAGTATTCCATTACTGATCAATTTATTTTAATTTTTTATAATAGTACAACAGGCTTATTTTCCATTTAATTACCCGGTCGATTGATTACTTTCATAAATTTTTTTTGATCAATCTTTTTTGAAAAATTTCTATAAATTTCTTATAAATACTAAATAAACAACCCCAAACACAATAACAATTAATATATTAACGATTAGTCTAGCAATGAAATCTTGGCTTAAAAATGTCATTGTGTCTAAAAGAATTATTAGAGCTACTAAAATAATTATATATATCAATGAAATTATTGGATTTCCTCTTTTTCGGTCCATTCTTGGTTTCCCCCTGTTAAACTGGCGATTACAAAAAAAACAACAAGTGCTACAATAAAAATTAATATAGTAGTAATGCTTATTCGGAAATATATAAAATCTAGAATTACAGTTAATACAAAAAGTAAAGTTACAATCCATCCTTGCCATGTTTTTGGAGCTGGTCCATATCCAACAAGTTTTTTACCAAACCATGGTTTTTGAGTTATTCTTTTCATGTTTTCACCCGTACATATGAATGTTATTATTATTTAACATGTTTATATTTATATTGTAATACAGGAAATTAGTCATTTAAATTAAGAAATCATTACAATGATACATGATCTTTTTGCTCCCCTACCGTATTACATTTAACTGCTATAATTAATTTAATTTATATATTTTATTCCATCAAAAAATGTCTCAAAAAATATTTTCCTTTCTTTGGTCTTTGTCTGGATAATGTATTCAACTGTAAATGAGACGTGAGCTGAAAAAAACTTTAAAATGTATTTGGGAGGTATTTAAAGGAATATGGAGTAGGAGTGAAACTACAACTTCAACTTTGTTTTTAAATATCGAAGCTATTCATTATTTATTTCTCTATTTCATTATTATTTTTCCTGTAATCCTTCATTATTTCAATTTCATCATCTAAAAGAGACTTTTTATTATCTTTTTCGTGTCTGATAATCTTTTTAGATTTTAAATATTTTAGCAATGACCTTCTGAAACGGTTAATTGTAAATGTATTGATTGTTTTAGTGGCTGTTGCTTTATATTATCTGTTTTTAGTTAATTTATAAAAAATAAGGATCAAAATGGTTAGATAACAACAGTGAAGTAAAAAGTCATATTAAATGGATTAAATTAGTTAGTATTCAGGCAAAATACTATATTGAAGTCAATTGTTTAGATTTTTTGGGCTATCCCTTCATACTTAGAGAATACCATCAGAAAACAAGCTGTATTTTTAGAACTTAATCCTAAATATCCGGTTATTACATGAAAAAAATATGTGAGGATTTTTAAATCCTCTATAGATATTCGTTTATTTTATTTGTTTTTTTATGTTGTGGTTGTTGTGAATTTTGTTGTGTATGGTGTTGTTAGTCCTGCTCCGCCTGTGCTTGTAACGCTGTTTGAATGTAGTATGACTGTGTAGGTTGTTCCTCTTGCAAATGCTGCGTTGGCTGTTATATTCAGTGTGTTACCGTTTATACTGGTTGTGTATGGTTTTATTTGTCCGTATTGATTTTTGAGTTCTATCCATGAGTTAGTTCCGAGTTGGATGGCTTTGCTGAAGTTGATTTGTATCACCTTATTTACAGCCACATTAACTTCGTTGTTCATTGGACTTGTGCTTGTTACGACTGGTGGTAAGGTTGTTGTGAATATGGTTGTGTACGGTGTGTTTAAACCATTTCCTTGCATGTCTGTTATGCTGTTGGAGTGTAGGATGACTGTGTATTTAGTTCCTGCATTTAAGAGTGAGTTAGGTGTTATTGATAGTACATTTCCTATTATGTTTGTTGTGTATGGTACTATTGTTCCACTGTTGCTTGTTTTGAGTTCGATCCATGGATTGGTTCCGAGTTGTATGGCTTTATCAAAGGTTATCTGTATCACCTTATTTAATGCGACGTTAAATGCATTGTAAAGTGGATTTGTACTGGTAACAACTGGTGCTGCCTCTGTAGTGAATCGTGTTGTATAAGGGGCTGCTAATCCAATTCCTGCTAGATTTGTGATGCTGTTGGAGTGTAGGATAACAGAATATTCTGTTCCTAGTGCTAGTAGTGAGGAGGGTGTTATGGATAATACATTGTCTACTATGTTTGTTGAGAATGTTTTGATGTTTCCTGTTCCTGTTTCATAGAGTTCTATCCAAGGGTTCACTCCGAATTTAATGTTTTTGTCGAAGACTATCTGTATCACCTTATTCAAATCGACATTAACTGAATTGTTAACCGGACTTGTACTTGTAACAACTGGAGGCACATTTTCATTAATTGTAACATCTGTTGTTACAGTTGCTGCATCAACAGTTGATGTTATTGTAGATATTCCCGGATTTAAACCTGCAGTGAAGATGGTTGATGCCATACCATTAATCATAGTACCTGTTAATGGGTTAACTGTGCCTAATGCATCACTACTTAAGTTCACAACTATACCATCAGGTACATGACCATTTGCGGGGTTATAGACTGTTCCATTATTGTCATGCTGTAAATCAACAATTACAGTTGAATTACCACCATTCAGAATACTGGTTGTTGATGCTTTTAAACTGAGTATTAACCATGTGTTAGCATTTACATTATTATTTACTCTTCCCGCTGTTACTGGATTGTTTCCCTGGAAGTTAGTTCCCCACCAATTATTGGTAGCATTAACACCACTTATACCCCAAATATCATAACTTCCAGTATTGTTTAGAATACGGTTGAAATGAATTTGAGTGTTAGCATTTATTGTGTAGATAGCAATACCATTGTTACCGGTGATATTATTGCATGTAATAGTACAGATAGTACCTGAATTGTAGATAGCACCGTAATTATAAGATGAACTGCTACCTGTGAAAGTGCTTCCATTAATGGTTAAAATACCTGCATGTGGGATAGAGCCATCTGAATTGGAAATAGATCCGCCCCAAATAGCTGCAATATTACCATTAAATATGCTGTTATTAATATTACAAGTTCCACCATAGTTTTGGATAGCACCACCTCCACCACTTGCATTATTATTGGTGAATGTACTTCCATTAACAGTTAAATTACCACCCTCATAACTGTAGATAGCACCACCATCATAACTAGTTGCAGTGTTACCTGTGAATTTACTTTCAGTAACCGTTAACTTACCATTCTCACCATTGAAAATTGAACCACCATAAAAAGTTGCTATGTTACTTGTGAAATTGCTGCCAGTAATAGTTAAATTATCCTCATTATAGATTGCGCCACCAGAATAAGTTGCAGAGTTACTGGTGAAAGTACTGTTATTTACAGTCACAGTACCATAATAATTGTAGATAGCACCACCCTGAGTTGCGGTGTTACTTGTGAAAGTACTGTCATTAACAGTCACAGTATTCTCATTGTAGATAGCACCCCCAGAATGACTTGCAGTGTTACTGGTGAAAGTATTGTTGTTTACATTCAAAGTACCAGCATTGTAGATAGCACCACCATAATAATTTGCATAGTTATTGGTGAAAGTACTGTCTGTTACATTCAAAGTACGACCATTATTGTAGATAGCACCACCAACATCTGCGGTGTTACTGGTGAATGTGCTGTTGTTTATTGTCAAAGTACCAACATTGTAGATAGCACCACCATAATAAGTTGTGGTTGCGTTGGTTAGTGTTAGGTTGTTGATTGTAACATATATTCCACTGTTAATATGGAATATCCCGTTGGTGCCGGTTCCGTTTATTATGGTATCTGTTTGACTTTCTCCATTAATAGTCATGTTTTTATCAATGGTGATTTGTGTGTTGTTTATTCCTTTGTATTGTTCATTGGCTATGTATATTTGTCCGTTGGTGTTTACTGTTCCTGTTGCGTTTTTTATTGAATATTTTGGACCGATTATGCCTGATTGATATGTTGCAGATTCACCGTTCCAATCATCGTTTCCCAGAGTACTGTTTCCATTAACATAAATAGTATCTCCCGAAGCAGCTGAAACATTACCCATACCCAAAGCAAAAATAACCCCTAACAAGGTTATTAAAACTGCAAAAATAATTAAATTATGATCATTTATTGAAAATTTATTAATTCTATAAATCTTTCCACCCCCTCCTCAAAAATGTTTTTTTTTATAAAAAAAATTATTGACCTTCCTTTGATATTTTTACAATATGGGCTATTAATATATTTGTTTAATAACAACCAAATAGAAAGACTTTTAAGTAAAAAAAAAGGATTATATGACGTTTTCACATAATTGAATACACACAAAATAAAATTCATAAAATTTATTTTACCAACTTGAACGAGATAAATTTTTTTTGAGAAATAAAATTGTATATAATGAAGTAACATACCCATCAAGTGTTCTATAAGTTGTTGCGATAAGTTATTTCGGAATTTATTTTGATAACTATCAAACAGATAAATAATTATAAAATAGTATATTTCCATTCATTTTATCTAATACTGGTCTAAGCCGGAAGATATGGAGGCAACACACCTTATAATATGGTAAGTATCCATTATTAGTCAATTATTTTTTTTAATCCAATTAGAATTAATAATTTAATTAGTAAATATTTATATTAGTTAAATATCAAAAAAGATTTAAAGTTAATTTGAGGTAAAATGTCTAATAATAGTAATTCTAATCCCACCGTAGAGTCTTATAAATTAATTTTTGAATCTAGTTTGGATGCTATTTTACTTACTCATCCTGACGGTACTATTTTTTATGCTAATTCTTCTGCTGAGGAATTGTATGGATACACTCAACAAGAGATTTGTGATCTTGGAAGAAGTGGAATTGCGGATACAAATGATCCGAATTTACAAGTGATTTTAGATGAAATGGCACGTTTAGATAGATCTAAAGGTGAACTAACCCTTATAAAGAAAGATGGATCTAAGTTCCCCGCCGAGGTATCTACAAGTATTTTCAAAGATGAAAATGGCAATATAAATACTTTCATGACAATTCGAGATATCTCCCAATGTAAACGGAATGAAAAACAAGCCAAGGAACTATTAGAGAGTGAACAACAACTTGTAGAAGAGCTTCAAGCATCAAATGAAGAATTACAGTCTGTTACTGAAGAATTACATGTTTCTAATGAAGAGCTTCAACATCAAAGAGAGGGATTGGTAAAGGTCAATCAAGCCTTGCTAGAAAGTGAAGAAAGAAAGGATAGATCACAGGAAATTGCACATCTCGGCAGTTGGGAACTTGATATTTTAAAAAATAAATTATTCTGGTCTGATGAGGTTTACAGGATTTTTGGACTGAAACCACAAGAATTTGATGCAACATACGAAGCTTTCCTAAAAGCAATACACCCTGATGATCGAGAAGCAGTAGATGAAGCATATACTAGCTCTTTACATGAGGGAGTAGACACTTATGAAATAGAACATCGCGTTGTAAGAAGATCAACAGGTGAAATTCGTATAGTCCATGAAAAATGCGAACATTTACGAGATAGTTCTGGTAGGATTGTTCGTTCGTTAGGAATGGTACATGATATCACTGAACGTAAAAAAGTTGAAGAATCTCTTAATCAGAGTCAAAAATTGTTGCAAGATATAATTAATGGTTTTCCATCTCCTATTTTTGTTAAGGACATTGAAGGCCGGTTTTTAACAGTCAATAACAAATTTGAGGAATTACTTGGAGTTAAAAATAAGGAATTAAAGGGTAAAACTGATTATGATATCATCACTAAGGAATTAGCGGAATATTATAGGGCTAATGACCAGAAAGTGCTTGAAGAAGGAAAGGCGATATCCATTGAAGAAGAAGCAGATTTGATTGATGGACATCATACTTTTATTGCAAACAAATTCCCTATCTATGACAATAACAGTCAAGCTTATGGAATAGGCTCTGTTTCCACCGACATTACTGAATTGAAAAAAACTGAAGAAATTTTAAAGGAAAGTGAAGAACGGTTGCGTCTAGCCCAAAGTCTAGGCAATGTAGGCATATGGGATTGGAACACAATTACAGATGAACTACATTTTACCCCTGAGCTTGAGCTATTATATGGGTTAATCCCAGGAACAATAAAAACATATCAAGATTGGCGTCAGTTAACTCACCCAGACGACATTGAAAAAATTGAAGCAGAAAGAGATGAAAAAATTGCAAACCACGAAGCTTTCGATTTACAATTCCGCATACTACACAAATCAGGTCAAATCCATTGGTTATCAGCCAAAGGTGGAGCAATCTACAATGATGAAGGAGATATATTACGAGTACTTGGCATAAACTCAGATATTACGGATCGTATTAATCGTGAAGAAGAACTGAAAATCTTTATGAATGAGTTAGAACGCTCCAACAAGGAGTTAGAGCAATTCGCATATATTACATCTCATGACCTACGGGAACCATTAAGGATGATAATTAGTTTTTTACAATTATTAGAGCGACGATATAAAGATCAGTTGGATGAAGATGCTAATGAATTTATTGGGTTTGCAGTTGATGGTGCTAAGCGCTTGGATGCTATGACAAATGATCTTTTACAATATTCTAAAATTACTAGCGAAAAAAGAGAAGTTAAACCTGTAAATTTTGAAAATGTCATGGAACATGCTTTAACAAACCTGAAAGTACCAATTGAAGAAAATAATGCAATAATCACCCACGATCCATTACCAACAATCAATGGGGATGAACAACTAAAGGTTCAACTATTCCAAAACCTCATAGGAAATGCTATTAAATATAGAAGCCAAGAAACTCCTAAAATTCACATATCTGCAACTAAAGAAAAAAATCAATATCTCTTTAGCATCAATGATAATGGAATTGGAATATCCCAAGAACACTTGAAAAAAATATTTACAATCTTTCAACGACTTCACACCCAGGAACAGTATGAAGGAACTGGAATAGGGCTTGCAATAGCACAAAAAATCGTACACCAACGAGGTGGACAAATCTGGGCAGAATCAGAACTAGGTGAAGGTTCAACTTTCTATTTTACAATACCATATTAAAAATATTGAATTTCCAATAAATACTTCGATAAGATGGATGTCTAAGAAATTGCTAATTTAGTAAAATTTAGCAAATTGTTTTGAATAATTATTCCCGAGTAATGACAAAAAGAGGAGATTTTTTTCTATGAGTAAAGAAGTTTATTATTTTTAGGGACTGGAAATTCTTTACATGTGGCTAAAAAATTACAAAAATTCCAGAAACAAATCTAATAGCAATAGCCGGTCTTTTAAATAATGAAGTTATAGGAATCAGTGGAAAATGAATCCTTTTTTAAATCTTCAACAAGGAAATTCCAATCTCTGAGAAAACCTGTAATTTTATTCATTCTATCAAATCCTAAAAAATTATTTTTCTATTTTTTCAATAATATCAAATAGGATTCCTTACATATTATATCATAGGTAAATATCTATGGCAGATGTATTAAAATTCTATTAGTTGAAGATGAGAGCATAGAACTATATTTTAGAATTAATTTAATTTCTCTAAGATCTGATAATTGTTTAAAAGTACATTACAGAAAAGTATACTAAACTTATACAAAAATTGGGGTGAGTTTTAGTGAATACAAAAGATATTGTTCAAAGTTATTATAAAAGTCTAGATGAAAAAGATGATAAATGGAAAGACCTCTATTTAGAAGACGCTGTATTTTCAGATGCATCTCAAACTCTGTTAGCAAAAGGAAAAGAAGCAGTTGTTCAATCTTTCACACCTTTTTTAAAGGGAGTGGCGGGAATAAAAATAAAACAACTAATTGTTGAAGGAGAAAGTGCCTGCGCAATAGTAGGCTATGATTATGTAAATCCTAAAGGAGAAAGAATGAGCCAAGATGTATCAGAAATATGGGAGGTCAAAAATAATAAACTGGCAAAATTAACCATTTATTTTGACCTGACTGCATACCGAAACTTTATGAGCAGTTAATCAAGAATAAAAGGAGTAAAAAATAATGATTTCAAAAATGAGTGAAAGTAAAGGAAATGTATTGGGCTTCAAACTAATAGGAGACATTACTAAAGAAGATTTCAAAATAATAGTGCCTGAAGTGCAAGCATTGGTAGACAAAGAAGAATCAATCTCCCTACTTCTCGATATGACACAATTCAAATGGGAAAATATCGATGCATGGGGGGCTGATTTTAACTTTAATCGTACATACCGCAAGAAGATAAATAAAATAGCCATCATTGGGAATAAAACTTGGGAAAAGTGGCTAACAAAGCTTGTAGAACCATTTTATCATTCAGCAGAAGCCAAATTTTTCAACCCAATTAATATAGAAGCCGCATGGAAATGGTTAAAAGAATAAAACTTCGCAAACAGAACAACCCATAGACCTACTTCTACAGAGGCGGAGCAGCAAAATAGAAGCACCCAAATTAAGGATGAAATACTCAGATTGATAAAAAGGACACATACTAATATGGAGTCCTAACAGGCTCCTCTTAACTTATTTTTATAACTTAGACATAAATGATATCACATTTATATTTCATTCATTAAACTATCAGATTAAAAACTTTCAATTTAAAAAAAAAGAGGAGATATTACTTGTTTATCGATAACTTAGATAAAATTATTGCAATGGTGGGTATGATTATGGGAATTGAATTAATCGCCATCGGAATTTTTACACTTTCAATTGCATATTTCAGGAGTCCTGTAGTAGCAGGAATAATTGGAAATATCTCCAGTCTTGGAATGATGTTAGGAGTTATTTTTGTCTTTGTAAAAAAAGAAATTCATTAAACTTTGATACTTACAAATTTGTCACAGATTAAGGAAAAAATTACTTCTTACATCTTATTAATTTTCAAGTTTTAATTTCCTTTGCTTTAAAGCTCTTCTGCTGTGTTTACGATAGATAAATTCAACTAAAAAAGCTGTAGTTGTTACTGTTACTAATAATTCCAGAATTAATGGTGAATTATAGATTTGGTAGTATATTAGTACGGTAAGTGCAAATATGCAGCCGATTATGGCTAGCTAGATGATGTATTTGTTTGCGTTTGTTTGTTTATGTACTTTGAGGTGTGCGATGTTTACTCCGGCATAGATTATTAGAAAATAATGCACTGCCCATCAAAGCTACGCTGCTCAAGTTTAGGAATATTGTGAAGAAGATAACAATAGCGTTTGTGATAATTAAACCTTCTTTACCCTCCCTCCATGCGGTTCTATTGAAAATTTTAGGTAGTTCAGCTTTTTTTTGCCATGATATAACTTATATTAGCCCCACCGTAAAGAGTGGCATTAATTGCAGATGAAGTTGAAATTATAGCTGCTATGGCCATCATAGTAAATCCAATTGCTCCTGCAAAGGGTTCAGCTGCCACTGCCAAGGCATAATCAGCTGTTTTAGCAACCTCAGGAATTGGAAGATTTCCCACAACCACCAAAGAGACAATTACGTATATTATCATCACTAGTGAAACTGTACAGTGCTCTAGATATGTTTTTTTCAGGGGTTTTCTATATCCTCCGCAGTATTTGTGATTAAACCAAAGCCCTGATATCCTAAAAATAATAATGCAGATGCTGTTGATATGTTAGTAACATGGGGAAACTGAGAAATTGTTAATAGGGAAGGTTTTATGAAGAACAATCCTACTAAAGCAAAAGTTAACAATATCCCTACCTTTATTCCCACAATTACTATTTCTGATCTTCCCACAACTTTGGGTCCCAAAAAATTGATGAATGTAAATATCAATATAATTAGAATCGCCAAAATAGTAACAGAGAATCCTGATTGGCCCATAGTAGGAAAATAGAAGCATAATTTCCAAATGCCTCTGCATAAACACTCAGAGCAAAGATGTAACCAATCCACAATAAAAAATTAAATCCACCCTCAAGACACCATCATCAAATCCTCTGACTAAAAATTCTACAGTTCCTCCTGCAGATGGATATTTAGTAGCTAATTTGGCATAGGAGTACGTACTGAGAAGTGCATAATTGCAGCTAAAAAAACCTCAAGAAGAACTATAGAAGTTCTCATGTTGATGCTCAAAGGTTCAGTTCCAGATTTCAATTTTTCTCACCATCTATTGTAGATAAAATACTTGCTAAGAACTTTATCACTTAATATTCTAGTTCAATAAAAGGGTTTGTAAAATTTAAGCATCATTATTCATTGTACTGTAATTTTTGGAAATTAGCAAGCATCATGAGGAGATTAAATCCTTTCTTGGTTATCATATAATCTCCTCTTTCATGACGCTGCAGTATGAGATCGGTTTCTAATAGTTTTTGTATGTGGAAGAGTAAATTACCGCCACGAAGTCCTGTGGATTCCGAAAGAGCCGAAAAAGTTCTGGTCTCTGAGGCCATAGATTTGAGTATCTGAAGCCTTTGTTTATTGGATAATGGTTCGAGTACACTTTTGACTATATTCTCTTCTTGAATAGTTGAAATTTCAGTCCTTTTTTCTTTATTAGTACTGTAGATTTGAAGTGAACTAATTAGGTCTAATTGTTTATTAAATAGTGAATTGACTTCAGAAAAACAAATATCACATTTATCAAACGGTGCTCCTTTTCGAATTTCACTCAATTCTAATTTCTTCTCTTCAATAACATCTTCCGGGACATTATCTTGCAGGAAAAGATTTTCATTGTTAGCTAGGAAATTTGTAAATCTTGACTTACATGTTTCCCTCATCTCGCAGGGATCTACCATGCTGCTCTCTAAGCAATTTTCTCTATCATCTGAAACGTAAGATGTGATGGAATTTAAAAAATCCTTCTTTAAATTGGATAACATTAATTCAAGATATTCTTTATTGGACCTTTCCATCAAACGTTTAATATCTTGATGTATTGAGTCTAATTTAGCGTCAATGTCCACTATTTTTTCACTGTAGATTTCTTCTACCTTCTCCATAAAATACTATTTCGATTTAATAAATAATAAAGGTTTCTATTAAAACCTTAAAGGTCATCTTAGTAATTATAATGTAGTAACTATATTTTACTGACCGTCAAGTATATTATCATCTCACACCAATTATTATTTAGAATTAAAAAAGGCAGGTGATTATATTGGTATTAAGTACAGAAATGATGGATTCTATTGAAAAGAGTAATATAGTCTTTTTAGCGACTGCAAACAAAGAAGATTATCCTAATGTCGTTCCAATAGGGCTTGCCAGACCATTAGATAATGAAACAGTATTGTTAGTTGCTAATTTCATGAATAAAACATATGAAAATCTCAAAGAGAATCCAAAAGCCGCTATTATTGTGGCGGATGTAACAAAATGCCCTTATCAGTTCAAAGGTAATGTAGAGATACATGAATCAGGTAAATATTTTGAGGATGCAGTAGAGTGGGCAAAAGGTGTTATGGCTCAACTCAACCCCAAAGGTGCAGTTTTACTCAAGATTGACGAAATATATTCAGTACAACCAGGTCCAGATGCTGGCAAAAAAATAGAATAAACAGTTCGTTGACTATTAATAAAAAAGAGGTGAAGTCATATGATGATAAAATTCGATTTACAACATTTCTGTTGTGGCCCTAAAGGCTGTGAAATTGAAATAGTTTACGGTGAAATGTTAGATGCAGAAGAATAATGGGCTTGCCATTTCCCATTCTACATTCTGAATTGATTGATTGATAAAATATAAATGGAGGAGAAAAAATGAGCGTAAAAGAAGAAATACATGCACAAATAGTAGGAGCACTCGCAGGAACCAAGTTCCCAATAGAAACACCCGAAGCACTTCTAGGGGCATTTCCGGATGGTGCAGAAACTACATGTAAATCTGGAGATGTGGAATTAAAAGCAGGAGATGCAGGAAAAGTTTTAACTGCAGATGATTTCCCCTTTAAATCCGCCAAAGAAGTTGCAGATGTTATAGTGGATAGGGCAGGTTTGTAAACCTATCCCTTTTTATTTATTAAAATATAACAAATGTTACTTAAATTTGCAAAGGTGGTAGTTTGAAGACGGAATGGGCAATGATGAAGAAAAAGAAATAAACGCAGAAAAATTACCGGAAAAGAATTATTAGCAGAACTTGATATCTCGGCATTTGAAGCCATGATCATGAAAAACAATAAAATAGTAAGAGAAAGTGAAGTGCTCACCAATCAAGACAAAATAAAAATTTTAAATATGATTCATGGTGGCTAAAAATTAATTGTTAAACTTTTCAATTATCTGTAAATTCAATATTTTTCCATATCAAAAGTATCACCTCCTTTTATATTCAGGGTGAAGATCCATAAGAAGAACTGATTACAATGATCCAACAATAATTGAAACTGAATCTGATTCTGAAACACTAAAGTTTAGTCTGTAAATAAGTAAAATAGAAGGAAATTTGTCATATTAAACGAATATGGAGGAAGGATGAAACTACAACTTAAACTTTGTTTGAAATATCGAAGCTAATCAATATTTATTTCTCTATTTTATTGTTATTTTTCCCATAATCCTTCATTATTTCAATTTCATCATCTAAAAGAGACTTTTTATTATTTTTTTCGTGTCTGATTAAAATCCATACTCCAAAAACCGCACCAATAACTGCTCCTACTATATCAACCATTAAATCCGTCATAGTATCTGTAAATGGATCTAATATTGAAGATCCTTGAGTTAAAGCACCTTGAGTAATATAAAAATTAGTAGCCGGACCAATAAAGTGGTCATAACTATATTCTATCACCTCAAGCACAGCACCCATGCCAATTGTAACAAATACAATTATTATTCCTGACATTAAGTAACTTGCCTTAAATTTACCAAAACGATAACCAATATACACTAGCAATACGCCCATAAATGAGATAATTGCCGGAATCATGGTGTGTTGGAACTTATCATAGTAACCAAATCTTGCATAGAAACTTAGGGAATCAGCTACAACATATTCAAGGACAATTATTATTAGAAATAAAATTTCCAACTCAAGTGGAATAAATATATGTTGACGAGTTAAAATAGCAGGAAGCAAAATAAAAGAAACTGCAACCAAGATCATAAAACCATAAACTGGAAAACCAAATATAATTTCATAAATTCCAAAAATTATAAGGAACAACCTTAATGTCCATGCAATAATGATACTTATTTTGTGATCTTTAAAAAGTATATCATCAGTTTTAGAAATCATAGTACTCAATAATAAATAAGTAATTTAATGTATATCCATTTATGTCCTTAGATGGATATATTTACGGTATAGCCATTCAAAAAGGAATGATACGATTACTAATGCTACAAAAATGTATAAAGTTAGAGGTGAGTTGAATATTTCATAGTAAACCAAGACAATTAATGAAAATAAACATCCAATAATGGCTGACCATATGATATACTTATTAGCATTAGTTTTTTTATATAATTTAAGGTGAGCTACGTTAACACTCATGTAAATCAGTAAAAACGCTGCACTACCTAACATAACTACGCTACTTAAATCCAATAAAACTATCAAAACTAGAATAATGAAACTTGTTATGAATAAACCAGTCCTACTGCCATAAAAAGATCTTCGATTAAAACATTTGGGTATTTCACATTTTTCAGACATCAACCCACAAACGTTAACTCCTCCATAGAGTGTTGCATTTATAGCTGAAGAAGTTGAAAAAAGTGCAGCTATAACTATAATTGTAAATCCAATTGCCCCTGCAAAGGGTTCTGCTGCAACTGCCAATGCATAATCTGCAGTTAATTTAATTTCAGCGAAGGATAAGTTGCCCACTACTGCAATAGAAACTGCTACATATATCAAAATTACAAATATAACAGTTAAATATAAAGCTCTAGGTATATTCTTTTTTGGATTTTCAATATCCCCTGCAGTACAGGATATTAAACCAAACCCTTCGTATCCCATGAAAAGTAATGCTGCACCTGTTAACACGTTACCAGTAGATATGTTTGTTGGAAATGATAAATAAGATATTTTAATAAAGAAAAATCCTATCACTGCAAAACTGATTAATATTCCCACTTTGATAGCTACAATTAAAGTTTCTGATTTTCCAACGGCTTTTGCTCCTAAGAGGTTAATAATTGTGAAAAATAGTACAATACTAATGGCTAAGATTGTGGCAATAATCGGTGATGGAGTCGAAGAGAAAAGAGTCGCTGCGTAAACTCCAAAAGCTTTAGCATAAACACTTATTACAATAATATAACCTAAATATAAAAGGATATTAAATCCTCCACTTAAAACCCCATCACCAAATCCTCTAATTAAAAATATAACTGGCCCACCTGCAGATGGATATTTAGAACTTAATTTAGCATAAGAATAAGCACATAATAACGCAATAACACCCGCAATAATGAATGAAATATATACTAAATTACCAGCAATTTCAGTAGCAATACCTAAAATAGAGAAGATACCCGCTCCAATCATACCCCCTATTCCAATGGCAATTGCTGACCATAACCCAATAGGTTTTCCATTTAAAGCTTTAGTAGTCTTACCCATCATTAGTGTTTAGAATATTCTAATTGTTATTAGTAACGTTTTATGTTCAAAATGAATCCTTCATAATTAAAGAATCCCATCAGAAACAGATGTATTCTAGAACTTACATGAATATCCATTATTATGTAAAAAAAATTCAAAATTGAAACGGGATCTTAGTACTTGAACAACTATGAATCAAAGAAACTATATTTTGTAGGTTTATGTCTTTAATTATAACTGCTTTGTAATTTTACAATGAAACCAATGCACTCAACATCATCTAAAGTACATTGATTCCTACTGAAGTCTAATCAGAGCAAATAGAACAATTAAAATTGAAATCCACACAATTATTGATCGTATAGCAACTCTTCTTGCATTTATAGATTCTTTTTCTTTTAATGGTCTAATTTTTTGAGCTATGAATGAAATGGTTGCAACTAAATTTATGCTAACCAAATTTACTAAAAATAAGATCAATGCACTTAATGCTAATATATAATTTTCTGAACCTGTATGGAGTCCAAATGTAGCTAGTGGTGGCAATAATGCCACAGCTTATCATAACCCCGACAAAGGAAGAACTTAATTCTGTTGTTATGGCCAGTAATCCCGCCAGTCCTGATGCTAATGCTAGTAAAATACTACCTGCAGCAACATTTGTTCTTAAAACTATTGAAGAATTTTGAGGATTTACAACCCACAGCATTCCCATAATAAAAGATATTACAAATACTATTAATATCCCTATAATATTTGTTTTAATAGCCTTGTATCTCAATTTATTATCACCAACTACATTTGCCAAGGATAAACCAATATTTGGACCTATTAAAGGTTCTATAATCATGGTACCAATGATTACAGCCACATCATCATTTATAAGTCCTATTGATGCTACAAGAGCAGATGCAGCTACTAATATCATGTAAACATTTGTTAGTTCGCTCATTTCAGATACTTCTGCTATTATTTCTTCCCTGCTGATTCTTTCATGTTAACCTTTGGTTCTAAATCATCTATTCCACGATTAATTTCTTCTATAGGTAGGCATGTCCTCGATGGGGATGATTATTATCCTGAATCCATCTAAATTTGAAAATGTTTTCTGGAAAATTCCAAGCAATTCTTCTGTTAAATCCCTTCCAACAATTATATGAAATTATAAATTTGTTTCTGAATATGTTGATATGGAATAATCCATAACATTGTATTCTTCTAATAGTTTTTCTACATCTTCCCTATTAGATTTCGGTAACACAAATTCAATTAATCTGAATATCATCCTATCATCTTGTTTTTTTAAATACATAATAACATTATTTACTATCCTAGTAAAATTAAATCTATACTAGCCCGATAAAACAGTATTGAAATTATGAATATGGAAAGTAGTATTGACCATATCAAGATAGCAGTGTAAGTCCATTTTTTGGCTAATTCTATTCTATCTTCTTTAATAGGACGAATATTTTGTATCATGAATGTGATAACACCTGATAAATTAACACAGACAAGGTTAATTAAAAATAGTAGAAATGCCCCTAATGCCAGTGAAAGATGTCCTGAGCCTAAAAGTAGTCCAGAAGTAATCAATGGAGGTAGTAGGGCTACTGCAACCATTACTCCTATTAATGTACTTCTAAAACCAACTGTAAATGAAAGTGCACCCGCAATACCTGATGCTAATGCTAATGTGACACTTCCAAGACCTGCTTGTGTCCTTAACAAGATTTCAGGAATTGTGGGATTAACAGTTAGTATGGATCCTAGAATTGTGGATAAGATTAAAGCTGTGAAAATACCAAAAAAATTAGTTTTAATGGCACTTTTAGCTAAATCAACATCCCCAAGTACAGTAGCCAATGATAAAGCAGTATTTGGCCCTAAAAGAGGAGCTATAACCATTGCCCCAATTATTACTGCAACATTATTATTTAAAACACCAATTGCACCTACAATAGAAGATAGAATAACCATTAAAATAAAAACTTTCGATAATTGTGCAATATCAGATATATCTGCATATAGTTCATGTCTGCTTAACCTGTTAACAAGTTCTTGAGGACCTATACGATCTGTAAAGTCTTCAATTAATGTTTCTGTATCTTCTGGTTTTGATTTAGTAAGTGTATTCTTAATAGGTTCTGGGATCGGGATAGATGCCTCTACTGGAAGCAAACTTATGCTAAAATTTTCTAGATTTGAAAATTCTTTTTGCAAGGTATTTAAAAGTGATTCTGTTTTTTCTCTTCTTATAATTATATTAGTAATAGTTTTTTCTTCTGTTTCTACAGTCCAGGATTCAATTACATCATACCTATAGAGTAGATTCTTTACCTTTTCAACTTTACCCTCAGGAAGGATCAATATTATCAGACGATAAGTCATGTTAGCACACCTATTTAATACTGCCCATCATCTTCGTCTCATCAATTAAGATGTTTTAATCGAGATCATAGCTAAGATACCTTTCAACCATACTTCATAAAAATAGATTTAATTATTATTTCTGATTCAAATTGGCCCTCTTCCAATTTCTTAATATGCTTTAAAATAAGATCTTGATTTGAGGGGTTGAATTTAAAATTCTTTGAATATTTCCTCATCAATGTTTGATTAAAAAGATCATTCTTCATTACCATAATTATGTATTTGGTTTAATTAAATATGTTTTCATTTGTTTCGGCAATATTGATATAAACTAATGCAACAATTTATCGACGTATTTATAGGGATAATGTAATAGATATGCAATATTACTTAAAAATTTGGAAAATATGGCTTGAAGTACTAGAAACCAAAATAAGACCAAATAAATCATCATAGATTTCTTTCAATTTTAATTGTAAAAAATAAGTTGATGAATTAATCCTGATTTTGAATGATTTAAATAACAATAATATTGATATAATCCCATCATTAACTAATTCCTCATTGAATATAAATAATTAGATCATAATTCATATCCTATTTTCCATTTACAAATAACTAAAAAATAACAGCGTCTTTTCCGAACAATATTATCATTACTTATAAATGCTTTCATCAATTAATATTTAGAACAATCTAATTGTTATTAGTAGCGATTTTACGTTCAAAATGATTTATTCACCACCTTAGTATAAATATCTCTAACAATTATTTATTTATATCATCAGATCTATTTCTAAGATTAAATTATATGCGAGTAGATTGCTAAATTAAAAATAATAATATTTATATAAAATTGTTATATAAAATTAATATAATAAATTTTTTTTGAAAGGTGATGGAGTTCACCATTAACCGCTTTTTTTTAAGCTGATGACTCCTACTTAGATTTTTTAGGAGTAGGAGATAATATGGCAGTTGATTTAGTAACGTATGCAAATATATTAGTATTGGTAATAGTTATTTTGTTGTCGAGTTTAATTTCCCTAAGATTGGGATTGGCTGTATCAATAATAGAATTAGTTATTGGGGCAATTTTTGGAAATTTTGGTTTTCTTCATGCAACTGATTGGATGACTCTCATAGCAACATTTGGTGGTATACTTTCAACATTTATGGCCGGTACAGAGATCGATGTCAATCTAATGAGAGAGAAGTACAAGGAAAGTTTTTTAATAGGATTCTTTTCGTTTTTAGCACCATTTATAGGGGCATTTCTTTTCACATATTTTATAGCTGGCTGGACTATGCAATCTTCTTTAATTGCAGGAATTGCACTTTCATCTACTTCATTTGCTGTTATTTATTCAGTTCTGATTGAATCGGATCTTCCTGATGTTAATTTGGCTAAAACACTTTTAGCAGCAACATTTGTTACTAATATGACAACTATTATAATGTTGAGCATAATTTTCATAAAACCTGATTTATATACCATTTTGTTTTTAATAATTTCCATAATAGTCATAGTTTTGGCAGCTAAGTATTCTGAACATATTTTTAACCATGACAAACTGAAAAACAAAGTTATTGAGCCTGAAATAAAATATGTCTTTTTACTTCTGGTAATATTTATGTACTTTGCTGCCCTTGGAAATGGCGAGGCTGTTCTACCTGCATTCATATTAGGTCTTTTAATGTCTAAACAATTAGCAAAAGTGAAAAATTTAATGATAAGAATGAGAACCGTATCATATGCCGTTATAACTCCTATTTTTTTTATAGTGGGTGGTCTGAGGATTTCTTTTGAATTAATATTAACATCCCTAGGATTATTTATAATTTTACTTGGAATCAAAATTTTCTCCAAATTCATAGGAGTTTACTTCCTTACTAATAAATACATATCTAATGGAAACATGTATTTCACTCTTCTAATGAGTACTGGTTTAACATTTGGAACCATTACTAGCCTATTTGGTCTCAACGCAGGCTATATAAACCAAGTACAATATTCTGTTTTAATAGGAGTGGTGGTTTCTAGTGCGATAATCCCAACGTTTGTAGCACAAAAATGGTTCTTACCACAGCATAGCGAAGATATGATTGAATAAATTCCATTACAAATAATAAAAGAAATAAATATCACCAAAGTAATCTTAAACAATAAACATTGGATATTTAATTGATGATGGATATTTTTTGATAGGAAATTAATAGTCAGATGCAGACAGCATCTAAAAATCAGATATAATATAAAAACATGTTATTTATGATATTACTGCTATGATGAATAATATGTTCAAATTAATTAGTATTTGGAAATACTGTTTAAATTATTTCTACAATATTCACAAACAAAACTTGACAACTCCATAATTAAAAATTAAATCAACAACAACCTGTAAAATGACTTGAAGCTCTCACAGGATAATCATGTTAAGAAATGATTGTCACAGCACATTTTGCATTTTGTACTACTTTTTCAGCTACACTTCCCATCAAAAGTCGGTTAAAGCCATGTTTTCCAGAATTTCCCATGACAACCAAATCAATATCATTGTCCTCTACTGTTTGGAGTATTACATTTGCAGGAGAACCTTCTTTAATTATGAATGAAACATTAATTTCAGGAGATTTCTCTAAAAGTCTTGATATATTATCCAAGGCAGTATTGCCTTCTTCTATTAACATATTTATTAGTTTATGTTCAACATCTACTGCAATTATTTCTGGAAGTTTAGAGGATTCCACAACATTTAAAACAAAAATATCTGCATTACATAAATTAGCAGCCCATATAGCATGTTTAGCAGCTTTATGGGCATATTCTGATCCATCTGTAGGTAAAAGTATTTTTTTATACATATAATACACCATTCAAATAAATAATCTTCATAAATATCTTATTAAATTTTTGTTATTCCGTTTTTGTACCGGTTCGTACTAGTAAAACCGTGCATGGGGCAGAGTGAATAACTTTTTCAGATACACTTCCCAGTAGGCGTTTATCTATTCTATTCTTTCCTGTTCCAAGTACTATTAGATCAATTTCCTCTTTCTCGGAGGTTTTTACTATTTCATCAGCGGGATCTCCTTCTAAAAGCAGTTTACGAAAGTTTATCATGTAACTGCTAGGTGAGTGGAATTTCTGTTCCATGCTGTCAAGTATTTCCTGACCACGCTCCGTTAATTCTTCGGTCATCATTTCTTTTACTTTTTTAGGAGTTAAAAATGGTACAGAAGTTTCGACCACATATATTCCTATTACTTCTGTTCTCTTTTCCCCTATGATGTCCAAAGTATGTTCCATTATTTCATCCATATATTCGCCCATGGTTGCAACTAATATTTTTTTATACATTTTTTTATCACACCAATACAGTTAATCTAATTACAGCATATGAAATGTAGGTAGCCAGTAATATTATTCCTCCATTTCTAGTGAGTTTACCGTTTCTTTTTACTAGGAGCAATAGTAAAACCGTTACAAAGATCATCACAGGAGCGTCGAAGGTTAGTGAAAGTTTTTCAACGGGTATGTCAATGAACAGTGCAGGTATTCCAATACCTATTAGTATGTTGAAAGTGTTACTTCCAAGTACCGTTCCTATTGATAGTTCGTGTAAACCTTTCATTGCAGAGGAAAGAGTAACAACCAATTCAGGTATGCTAGTTCCAATTGCAAGGGTAAATAATCCCATAATCATCTCAGGTATTCCTGCGATCCTTGCAAGCTCAACACCACTGTACACAAGAATTCTGCAGCCTATAATCAAACCGGCCAAACCTATAATTACAAAAACAATCTTTCTTTTATCAATAGGCTTTTTTTCAGGAGTCTCATAAGCTAATTCGTCTTTAATTTTCTCTTCTTTATATTCTTTTTGACTCTTTATTAAACGCCATAGGTAGAATATATATAGAGTTATCATCACTACAGATGCAATCCAATTAATGTCTCCAAATAACATGAAAAATATGAGTATTACACCTGTTGCAAGTGTCATAAGACCATCACGATTAATTCCACGTGAATCTGTTCGTATAATTCCTGCAGCAATTGCTGAAATACCTAGTATACCTGCAATGTTCCATATGTTGGAACCTATAACGGTACCAACTCCTATTTCAACGCTACCTGAAAGCGATGCTATCATGGCTGATCCAAACTCGGGGAGTGAAGTTCCAATGGCTGCAGCTGTAACTCCCAATATTATCTGAGATATTCCCAAAGCCCCCCCAATATCTACTAAATTGTCAACAAAAATATCTGCTGACTTTATAACTATGATTAAGGCTATTATTAATGCTACTATCAAAATCACAATTTCAATCATTACATCACCGGAAGTAACTTTCCTCTTATTAGTATATGTATTTTTTGGATAAAATTTTTCTAATCTATCCCTATAATTTTTAGTATGTTATTTGGAGGATAAAAATATTTTTTAAATTGTTTTTTTTGTTTATTCTTAATTATTAATCGTTTTCTGATGATCCCCATCTAAATGTTAGTAAGAATAATAATTCAAATAATATAATTGATTAATACCCTTGCATCATTCCAGATCCCATATAATTACCATAGTTACCATGGAATCCGCCCATATAAGGAGTGTACATCCATAACCAACTTAATATAACTAATATGACTACTGCAATGATCAACACTAATATCATTATCATTGTGTTTCTATCCATTAAGTCAACCTCCTTAATCATTTTAGTTATATCTGTACTAAAAATTGGGTAATGAGTTAATCCAGTGATATTCAATCAACCCCATATGATTATCTCCCTATATCCTATGTTTAACAATTTTATCAATTTTAAGGGTTCTTGAGTTAAAAGCAACAATAATGGTACTCATTGACATTAATATAACTCCTGCTGCAGGTGTTATAAGAATTCCAAAACTATAAAGAACTCCTGCTGCAATAGGAATAGCAAAAATGTTATATCCTGCACCCCAAGCTAGATTTTGGAACATTTTATTGTAGGTGGATTTTGCAAGTTTTATTATGTATACCGCATCAAGAGGATTGCTTCTAACCAGGACAATATCTGCTACTTCAATAGCTACATCTGTACCTGCACCAATTGCAATACCTACATCAGCTTGTGCAAGTGCAGGGGCATCATTGATACCATCTCCAGTCATGGCAACAACTAAACCTTCAGCTTGAATTTCTCTAACCTTTTCTGCTTTTTCCTGTGGTAAAACTTCTGCATAATATTTATCAAGCCCGATTTCTTTTGATACCCATTCTGCAACCTCTTTTCTGTCCCCTGTAATCATCATGCACTGGATTCCCATATCTTTGAATTCTTTTATCGCTTCTTTGGACTCTTCCCTTATAATATCTGCAAGTGCAAGCGCACCTTTAAGTTCTCTGTCAATAATTACGAAAACAATTGTTTTTCCCTCAGATAAGAGTTTATCTATCTTTTCATTAGGAATATCAATGTTAAGTTCCTTTAAATATCCTGGACTTACTACCTCAACATTTTTTGTATTAATTTTACCTTGAATACCTTTTCCAGGGATTGATTTAAAGTCTTCAACGTCAAAAGTCTCTTTTGCAGAGTTTACAACTCCTTTGGCAATAGGGTGCTCAGAATATGATTCGAGTGAAGCAGCATATTTTAAAACATCATTTTCATGGTATTCACGACTTAAAGGAACAATATCAGTTACACCGAACTTTCCTTCTGTAAGTGTTCCTGTTTTGTCAAATATTATGGCATTAATATCCCTTGATCTTTCAAAAGAGGTACGATTTCTTATTAATAGTCCATTTCGTGCTGATAAAGATGTTGAGACCGCAACAACTAGGGGTACTGCAAGTCCGAGTGCATGTGGACATGTAATAACCATTACAGTTACAGCTCTCTCTAGAGCAAATTCAAATCCATAACTTGTAATTCCCAACCATACTAACAGTGTTATAAATCCACCAGATAATGCTATTATCGTAAGCCATGTTGCAAAACGGTCTGCCAAGTTCTGTGTCTTTGATTTAGTTGCTTGTGCTTCCTCAACAAGGTTTATAACTTGTGAAAGGAATGAATCCTTCCCTGTTTTTTTTATTTCCACTGTAATGGATCCATCCCCATTAATGGATCCACCAATGACTACTGCCCCATTTTCCTTAAATAACGGTTCTGATTCACCAGTAAGCATTGATTCATCAATGGAAGTACTCCCTTTAATAATTTCCCCATCTATCGGGACCTTTTCTCCTGGTTTAATGATTACATTGTCTCCCACATTCAGTTCATCTGAAGGTACATCCATTGTGCTTCCGTCAGCCATTATTTTATGTGCACTTGATGGGATGAGTTTTACAAGTTCTTCAAGTGCTCGGGAAGCGCCCATCACAGATCTCATCTCCAGCCAGTGCCCTATAAGCATAATATCAATTAAAGTAGCAAGTTCCCAGAAAAAAACTTCACCATTAAGACCGAAAACAACTGCACTGCTGTAAAGATAAGCACTTGTAATGGCAACAGAAATTAGCATATCCATTCCAGGTGTTCTCAATTTAATTTCATTTAAAAATCCTTTAAAAAATGGATAACCACCATAAAAATAAACTATCGATGATAAGGCGAAAAGAAGGTATAAATCTCCTGTAAATCTGATTGAATTACCTATACCAACTAATCCTTGAATTGTTGGTGATAATATAATAATTGGTATAGTTATGAGTAATGAAATATAAAATCTCTTTTTTAAATCATCAATCATACTTGAATGGACGTGTCCTCCTTCCATTCTATGTTGTTCAGTAAGTTTTCCTCCACATACAACACATTCACCCTTTTTTTCAGGACTTTCATGATCCATATGTTTCATCTGATGATTAGAATCGTCGTAACCCAATTTATCATCCCCAATTAGTACTAATCTAATTTATGAATCTAATAGTTTAATAAATTTAGTTATTTTTATGATGCATTTTTTGAATAACTCCTTTAGAACCTTAAAAACCGTTTAAAGAATAAATTTAAGATATTGGATTCATTAACATTTATTATTTTCATTAGAATGAATTACTAGTCATATTAAAAAATATAGATATCAATGGCAATAGAAAATCAAAAAAATATGAATGTTTACGAATTCATTTTCATTTTATGTCTTCGTAATTTATTATTTTGATGATTAAATAAAAAAAATCACTTTATTATTGCAATCTTAAAATAGGAAAATAATCATGTTTATTGATTACTTAGATAAAATAATTGAATTATCAGGTTTATTAATGGGAATTGAATTGATTGCCAATAGCAATTTTTAAGTTTCACTTGCATATTTCAAAAGTCCAGTAGTTGCGGGAGTAAATTGGAATATGTCAAGTTCAAGGAATGTCATTAGAAACTATTATTGTTTTTATGAGAGAAATGTAATATTGAACTTTTTTAAACCAAAGATTTACAAGACTATAAAATATTTAATTGAAAAAAGGTTTTTCTAGTAATTTTTGAATATGGAAGAGTAAATTACCCCCCCCACGAAGTACTTCTACAGAGACGTAATCGCAAAATAGAAAGCTCAATTTTTCTAAACAATAATAATTTTTTAAGTTATTAAATTTTTTTTGTTTTATATTTGATTTTAAATATCAGTATTTTAATAAAATTTATTAGTTATGCTCTACTAACATTGTAATAAGGTGATATAGACTGAATAATCTTGTATTTATTAAATCAATATATCAATTTTTTAGAGGATTATATATGATAATCAATATCAACAAAAAATTTACAAAAGTTGATTAAATGTTATAGTTATGATTAAATCATTTCAAGGCGTTATAAACCTATTTAACGGGAAACTACAATATTCATTGTGATGGTATAGATAAATTAGCAATTATTAATATTGAAAATTAAATTGAAAATGATTGTTCTAAATAAATTTTAAGGCTTAAGTTTTAGTATTCATGCCCAAATAAAGAAGTAATAATTATAATATTTCCCAACACTATATTGTATGTCAAGAGCTGACATTAATTTGGATAATAAAATAGAGATTTATAAAAAATGGAAATCTATAACAAAATTAAAGTTCTTCTTATAGAAGATAATCCTGGAGACACAGCATTAATACGAGAAATGCTTGATGATAGTGAACAAATTCATTTTGAAGTAACAGATGCTGCCCGATTGGATAACGGTCTTAAATTCTTAGTTAAAGATAGTTTTGATGTCATACTTCTAGATCTCTGTTTACCCGATAGTAATGGAATTGATACTTTCAATGTTATGAATTATAATGCAACAAATATTCCAATAATAGTACTTACTGGCCTTAAAGATGACATATTTGCTGTAACTGCAGTAGGGCGTGGTGCTCAAGATTATTTAGTTAAAGGAGAAGTTACAAACAAACAACTAATCCGTTCTATTTGCTATGCAATTGAACGTAAACGTATTGAAAAGGAATTAAATGAATCAGATGATAGATTCCATTTAGCTCAAAAGGCCGGAGGAATTGGAACTTTCGATTGGAATATAGAGACTAATGAGATTATATGGACAGATGAACTGGATAAAATTTATGGCCTACCTTCAGGAAGTTTTGGAGGTAAATATGAAAATTGGATAGATCTAATATATCCTGAAGATAGAGAACGTGTGAAAGATGAACAACAAAAATCTATAAAAAACCTTAAAGATTGGAGTGACTTCTTTAGGATAATATGGCCAGATAAATCAATACATTGGATTAAAGCACAAGCAATGATAACCTACAATAAAGAAGATAAACCCCTACGTATGATTGGAGTGAATTTCGATGTAACAGATCTTGTATAAAAATTTAGATAAATTTTAATCTAATTAATATAGAGGTATATATATGACAGAGCTTAAACGTGACCTTGGCCTTTGGGGTGCAGCTAGTATTGGTATTGGTGCTATAATTGGTACTGGTATTTTTGTGTTATTAGGTGTAGCTGCAGGTTTGGCTGGTCCTTCTGTAATTTTTTCATTTATGATAGCAGGTTTAACTGCACTTCTTACTGGACTTTCTTCGGCAGAACTTTCTTCATTCATTACCGAAGCGGGAGGAAGTTATATTTATACTACCAAAGCTTTTGGTCGGCTTCCGGGTTTTATTATTGGGTGGTTGGTGAGTTTTGATTATATTGTAGGTTCCAGTGCTGTTAGTATAGGATTTGCATCTTATTTCACATATTTTCTTCATTTACCTCCTATCCAAAGTACAATAGTTGCTGTGGCAATAGTTTGGCCTCTTATTCTTATGATACTAAATTTAAAGGGTATAAAAGAAGCATCTGGAGCAAATAATGGTTTGGTTTTTCTAAAAGTTTCAGCATTGATTCTTTTTATTATTGTTGGTACAACTTACATTTTTGGTCATCATAATCTATCCAATTATATTCCATTTTTTCCTACAGGGATTAATGGTATGCTTTCGGGTGCAGCTATAATCTTCTTTGCTTTTATAGGATTTAATACAGTCACTATGGCTGCAGAGGAAATTAAAGATCCTCAAAAAAATGTTCCACGAGCTGTTCTTCTGGCATTTGCCGTTTGTACACTGCTCTATATTTTAGTAGCCTTAGTGGCAGTTGGATTGTTAAATTGGCAGATTTTAGGTATGTCAGCAGCGCCTGTGGAAGCAGCTTTGACTGTGGCGACTAATAATTTCTGGATATTGGAGTTTGTTGCTATATCTGCATTATTTGCTACCACATCTGTTATTTTGTCATCTATTATTGGCGGTTCTAGGGCTCTTTTCTCCATGTCTAGACATAAATCACTTCCAGTAATATTTAGTAGAATTTCAAAAAATGGTGTTCCATTGTTTACAGTTATTATTTCAGGTATTTCCATATCTCTCATTATATTAGTTTCATATGGTAATCTTGATCAGCTTGCTTCTATTTTCAATTTTGGAACTCTTTTAACATTCATCTTTATTAATCTAAGTTTATTAAAATTGAGGAGAAGTTTGCCGAATATTGAACGTAGATTTAAGGTCCCATATTACCCTTTAACACCAATTTTAGGTATTATAAGTTGCGTGGGGTTAGCTTTTTATTTAAATCATAATTCCTTGATTTATGGTGGTTCATGGGTTCTGATAGGGATTGTAATATTTTTATTAAACAGATGGCGTCTAAAGAGGAAAAATGAGAAGCTTGGAAAGATTATCAAATGGTGAATGGACATCTAAATTAAAGAAATAAATCAACTAAGGGATTGTACATGGATAAAATAATTATAAACGTAGATGAAGCAAAAAAAAATTCTATGAAAGAATTGTTAAGTAAATTATCTTCTAATAAAAACGGTTTGTCCGTTCAAGAGGCTAATCAACGTCTTCAAAAATATGGGCCAAATGAAATCATTGAAAAAAAACAAATCCTTTTATTAAATTTATTAGATATTTTTGGGGTCCTATACCATGGCTTATTGAAGTAGCAATTATTTTGTCTGCTTTAATTCAACACTGGGCCGATTTAGGAATAATATCTGTATTACTTGTTTTGAATGCGGTTGTAGGTTTCTGGCAGGAATATAAAGCAGATAATGCAATTGAATTACTAAAAGAGAAACTTGCATTAAGAGCACGAGCATTACGTGACAATAAATGGCAAGAAATGTCAGCAAAAGAACTGGTTCCTGGAGATATTATACACATAAGTTCCGGAGATATTGTCCCTGCAGATTCAAAGATAATTGATGAAATATTAGTAGATGAATCAGCTTTAACAGGAGAATCTTTACCTATAGAAAAAAAAGCTTCAGATGTTGCCTATTCTAGTTCAATAGTCAGTCAGGGAGAAACCAATGCACTGGTTATTGCAACAGGACAGAATACATATTTTGGTAAAACAGCTCAATTAGTTGAAAAAGCCAGAACCATAAGCTTCCTACAAAAAACGGTCATAAAAATTGGAGATTATCTAATTTTACTTGCAATGATTATGGTAACAATCATTTTTATTGCAGCACTGTTCCGTCATGAAAGTATCTTTAACACACTGCAATTTGTACTAGTACTAATTGTTGCATCAATACCAGTAGCATTACCTGCAGTTCTCTCGGTTACAATGGCTGTAGGTGCAGTAGCTCTTGCTAAAAAAGAAGCAATAGTAAGTAAATTGGTGGCTATTGAAGAGATGGCTGGAGTGGACATATTATGTTCTGATAAAACAGGGACAATAACCGAAAATAAACTTACTTTAGGAGAAATCAAACCATTTGCCAATTTTAAAGAGGAAGATGTCTTGTTGTATGCTGCTTTAGCATCTCAGAAGGATATTAAAGATCCCATAGATGTTGCAATACTATCTAAAACAGAAGAAAATTCCATTGAAACTAATGGATATATAATAAAAGAATTTGAACCATTTAATTCCCTTTCAAAACGTACACAATCATTAGTAAAAAATTCTAAGGAATTTAAAGTTTCAAAGGGTGCAACACAAGTGATATTAGCACTCATAGAAAATAATGAAATAATTTCAGATAAAATGAATGGGATTGTCAACAAATTTGCTGAGAAGGGTTATCGTGCTCTTGGTGTTGGAAAAACTGATGAATCTGGAAAATGGCAATATGTGGGCCTTCTTGGGTTTTATGATCCTCCGCGTGAAGATTCAGCTGAAACTATTAAAACAGCTGAATCAATGGGAATAGATGTGAAGATGGTTACAGGTGATCATATTGCAATTGCAAAGGAAACATCGAAACTGGTAGGTCTTGGCACTAAAATCGTAATTCCAGAAAATTTTGTTGATAAACCCGATAGAAAAGCAAAGAAAGTTGTTGAAGAAACAGACGGATTTGCTGAAGTTTTTCCAGAACATAAATACCATATTGTTGAACTGCTTCAAGATAAAGGACATATTGTGGGTATGACTGGAGATGGAGTAAATGATGCCCCAGCACTTAAAAAGGCCAATGTAGGGATTGCAGTTGCAGGAGCTACTGATGCAGCCAAATCTGCAGCTTCTATTGTTCTCACACAGCCAGGAATTTCAGTGATCATTGATTCTATAAAACAAAGCCGTAAAATTTTCCAAAGAATGAATAATTATGCTATTTATAGAATAACTGAGACTATAAGGATATTATTTTTCATTACAATGTCTATTCTTATATTTAATTTTTATCCGATAACAGCTTTGATGATAGTATTGTTAGCATTATTAAATGATGGACCTATTATGACTATTGCTTATGATAATGTGAGATACTCAAATGAACCTGAAAGGTGGGATTTAAGGATTATTTTAGGTATTGCTACTTTTCTTGGAGTTTTAGGAGTAATTGAATCATTTTTTGTGCTTTATTTAGGAATTGATATATTAAAATTATCCCTTCCAGTTCTTCAATCGTTTATATATCTAAAACTTTCTATAGCTGGTACGTTAACGCTTTATATGGCCCGAACTAAGGGTCATTTCTGGGAAATTCGCCCAGCAAAACAACTTTTTATTGCTATTACCGGGGCACAGATTACTGCAACACTAATCACTGTTTATGGAATATTGTTACCAGCTATGGGCTGGTTTTTAGCAGGTGTAATTTGGGTAGAAGCTTTAACAGCATTTTTCATAATAGACGCAATAAAAGTACGTTTTTATCAATTATTAAACAGAGAAGGAATTGATGTATATAAATAGCTCAAAACGAATTAATCTATATAATTTTAAAAATTAAGGATCAAACTAAATAATTAGACTAATGATAGTAAAAAATCCATACAACCACGGTATTTGATGTATAAATTATGACAAGGACGTATTTGTTTTTACATTCTATTCCTTGAAAAAATCTCATTTTTATATGACTGGGAAAATAGTAGATAGTTGAAAAAACAGATAATAGAATATGGAAGAACATGAACAAGTTGAAGTAAAAATTGATGATGACTTTGTTATTATGGTTGATAATGGAATGGAAGATATTGTTAAAAACTTTTTTCACTGGGAAATTGAAACATGTAACTCCTGCATTGATTACCGTGGATCAGTGTGGATAGAATTCTGCGATTTTGAGGATTGGAAAAAATTTTTACATTTAGCCTTACGAAACAATATTGAGATCAATGGTTCATGCCATAAACAAGACACTCTATGGGATTTCCTTCAAGAAAAAGTAAATGTAAAACTGGTTTTTGATGAAGAACTCATGGAAGACCCGAACAATGAAGATAAAGTTCTAGGTACTGGTGTACTTGTTATCTGTGTAGGATTAATCTTCCCAATAGAACTTTTAGATGAGTTTAAAAAATTGTTCTTTGAAGTCTTAAAACCAGAATAAATAAAACTATTTAATTTATTTTTTCTATTTTTCGTTTAAATACATGTTCACTATAATTGACAAGAATAAAATTTATTAATTATGGTAAAATATATTTCTTATGTTGTATAATATTGTAATAGGGTGAAATAAGTTACATTTAATTTAACTAAAATAAATCATCCTAATTTTGTAAATAAATTGTTGAAACTCAAATTATAAAATTAGAGACAATACTGTAAAAACAATGAAATTTTAGATATTGACTATCTAAAAATGAATTAAGGTTAGGAGGATTATTTTGTCTGAAACCATCACTATTAAACCCAATAACAATGTTAATAATTTATTGAAATTTATCAAACTGGGAAAACCACAATTTGCTGTAGGATTGTTCTTTTATTTCAGTCTAGGTGCTTTACTTGGGGTTTTATTTAATGCTGAATTTGTTTTAAGCAAATTTATACTAGGATTTGCAATTATATTCTTATCAACATGGGCAGTTCACTATCATAACGATTATTATGATTTTGTTTCAGATCATTTTGGCACTCCAACAGCCATTTCTGGTGGTAGTGGAGTTCTGGTTGAACATCCTGAATGGAGAAATAAATCTAAAATAATGGGTATCACACTAATTGGATTGGCCATTGGCATTTCTGTACTTTTTACATTCTTATTTTCTTACCCAATAACTTTTATCCTCTTTGTTATTGTTGCAAATCTTATAGCATGGTTTTATGCGGCTCCACCATTTCAACTATCTTATCGTGGCCTAGGTGAATTTGGAAATACTGCAATCGGCCTTCTATTTCCAGGTTTAGGTTACTTTGCATTAATTGGAACGTTAAACCTTCCTTTTTTTGTTTTTGCCATTCCCATGCTGTTTTTACAATTATTATTTACACTCAGCGTAGAAATTCCTGACATGGAAGGGGATATATTGGGGGGCAAAATGACATGGATTGCTTCCAAAGGTCGTGAATTTGGATTTAAAATCATTGCAATATCCGGATTATTAGCAACTATCTCATTTCTAATACTGCCCTTCACAAATCTATTCCCTACAATAATCGATTTCCGTATAATAGCCCTTATATCATTAATTCCATTGAGTTTAGGAATAATTGAACTAATAAAAAAGCCATTAGACAAACTCTCTGCCACAAAATACTGTATTTACAACCTAGCATCAATATTTGCAGCTGTAATACTAATTAATCTCTATTTCATTTACCTAATAAAAATAATATAATACCTCCATTATTGGGAAATACTATGGAATATAATCTTAACACATTATCTAAAATTATTAAACTTGGAAGGTTCAAATATCTACTTGGAGACTTCCTTTTATTCACAATGGGAGCATTACTAGCTATTTTGCTTAATGCCGAATTTGTATTAAGCAAGTTTGTACTAGGATATGCCATATTATTTACAGCCCATCTATCTGTACATTACAGTAATGACTATTTTGATTCCAATGTAGATCAACACACTTCACCTACAGTAATTTCAGGCGGTAGTGGGATCCTAGTTGATAACCCCGAATTAAAAGAGTTTGCAAAATGGTTTTCAATAATTATAATGAGCATATCAATTATTCTTACAGCGGTTTTTACTGTTATATTCAAGTATCCCATAACATTTTTCTTATTCTTATTATTTGGAAACATGTTAGCGTGGTTTTACACTGCCCCTCCTATCAAATTATCTTATAGAAGGTTAGGAGAAGTTGCAAATATTATAGCGGTTGTTATATTCCTTGGAACTGGTTACTTTGCTTTACAACGAACATTAGATCTATCTTTCTTTTTATTTTCAATTCCCATTATTTTTTTAAATTTGGTGTTTATAGTTAGCTTTCAAATTCCTGATATGGAAGGAGACAAATTAGGAGGTAAAATTACATGGATTGTTCTCAAGGGTCGTGAATTTGGATTCAAAATCATTGCTATTTCAGGATTATTAGCAACAATTTCATTTTTGATCTTACCATTCACGAATATGTTTCCATTGAGAATAGATTTCCATGTACTAGCATTGATCTCACTCATATCTCTATCGTTGGGAATTATTGGAATGATAAAAAGACCGGTTAATAGGGAATCAGCAACAAAATTAGCTATTATTAATGTAGCAGCTCTTTTTATTATTTCAATACTAATAGATCTATATTTCATTAAACTTATTCATTAAAATATAAATTATTATAAAATATAAGTGGATTATTGGGATTCTTTAAAGTTAGAACTCTTATGGGTAATAATTACGATTACTAATTAAATTGTTATTTTAAAATGTCTAATAATCTATAGCAACAGATGCAGAACTAGCTAATTCTTAATTTGAATGTTTACTAATTTTTCTTAGAATCTGATATTAAGAGTATTCCTACAACCAATGATATAATTCCACCAGGAATAACTATAGAATATAAAAAACTACTGATTAAAATAATCACACCTAATATGCAAAATATAATTCCTAATCCTAACTTCTGCTTATTCCTCATAATAATCAACAAGATGACAGGATATTTAATCTCATAGAAAGTTGTAGGACTTCAAGAATTCTATAAGAAAGAAATTTGAAAAATACATTAAGTACAATCCCTGTTTTATCTATTATTTTTTTAATCAGACAAATACTTAAAATTTTTGAAGATGTTTATTTTAAAGTAGGAGGGTAAAGGGCAGGAAATAAATTTAATAAATTTAATAAAATATTTTACTGAGGATGTGTCTGTAAATCACCGAATAGTCCTGCCCTCTATTCTTGTTATTGAATAATTTTACTAAAATAAAAAATAAAAATGATTCACAAGTTAATTTCATCCCTATTAGTCTGAAAAGATACGGTATCAAATTAAAACTTTAAAAAAAAAATAGAAAGAAAAAATAAGTTATCTTTCTTGCTTTAATTCGTCTGGGATTGGTAAAATATTTTAATATTCACATTAATAGGTTTACAAACCAAAACCTACTGTCAGCAGCATATAAAGAGCCCAAACCAATATAACTGTAAGAATTACCAATTCCTTCCATGCTCTTCCAGGACTTGCTTCTATTGCATAAGACATCATTTTTATAGGCGATATTGGTGGTTCTGGTGATTCTTCTGTTTTTAATGGCTTTGAAAAACTGTGGAAATACAGTTGAATAAGTAACATTCCAACAAATAGTCCAGTAGTGAAGCTGATATACTGCATTCCTCCAGATACAAACAGGAGGCCCAGTAAAATTAAAGCCATAACTAGAAGAAATATATCCTGTACTTGGGTTGCACTAGTTTTCCCATTGTAAGATGAATCAAGCAATTTACGCCTTCTTTCGTACTTTATAAAAAAGAAAACGTAAAATTTGATTAACGAGTACATAACGAAGAATATTAACAGTATCTTTAGACCAAACAATGCATAATCTGCCATTTTTTCCTTCCTTTTGAATAAAATAATTATTGACCGATAGTCATTTAATATGTATTAATGGTTAATAAATTTAATGGAGATACTTTTAAATATATTATCGTTCAATAAGTGATACAATGACAAGAGTTGTACCTGATTATAAGGAAATAGCTAGATCTAATATTTTACAGGCTTCCATAAAAGTTTTCTCTAAAAAAGGATTTCATGGAGCCACAATGAATGAGATCGCCAAGGAAGTAGGTGTTAGCAAGGGAACATTATACACATACTTCAAAAGTAAAGAAGATATACTAAACGAAATATGGGTATTGTCAAGTCAAAATATTTTAGATCTGAAAAATACCTATAAAGGACGAGATTTCATAGAGGTATTGGAAGAATTATATGCTATGATGGTTGAATCAACAGGATTGCAGTTATCCTTTGAAGTGATATTAATATCACAGCAAAACGAAAAGATCAAAAAAATCAATCAGAAATCATACAAATCAAAATTGGAATCATTAAAGATATTCATACAGGATCAACAGGATAATGGCAGTGTTAGAAAGGATTTAGATGCTGATTTATTGGCTCAGATTTTAACTGGTTTATACACAGATGTTGCAGCACAGCTATTAATTGGACTTGATAATGAGGAAGTACATGAAAAATGGATAAAATCAGTAAAAGCCATATTAAAACAATAAATGTACATTTTATACAATAATCCAATCTTTCTTGAAATTTAAAATCAAAATACATAATAAGCCAGAAATTGAACACAGTTCATAGATATTTGATTATTATCATATTACAAACTCAAAAGGATACACTCCGTAGACCAACATAGTTACCCAAATATTCAGTTATATCCATGAACCTATAATTTAACAGTCACAAAAAACAATTATTATAATATGAAGTTAACAAAAATTGAAGGTAAAATAATTCAAGAATGCGATTTTGGAAATGATACCGCTAAAATTGTATTCACAGATGGAACAATACTAGAATTTGAAATGTGCTTAGAAGGAGATCCTCCACTAATTAATGTTTTTCTAACTAAGCCCGGAGAAGAACGTAAACTTTATTAATCAATTTTTAAGAAACTCTTTATAAAATTGTTAGAATTCCATAATATTTATTTTATAAGGCTCCTATTAATTTTAATTGGAAAAATACTTGTCTATAATAATTATAATCAAATATATTACTCAGAATGGGGATTAAAATGATGATAACCCCACTTATTATCTTACTTGAATAAAGTATTGAAAATTATAAATTGTATCTTTTTTTAGGGAAATCATATCATTTAGGTTCCAGTATTACCTAATTAATTTATTTCAAATATGCCTAATTTTGATGTCTGTCCATGTTAACTCCATATCAACACCAAATAACAATTTGTTTGGAAACATTTATTTAATTAAAATGTAATAGATGATTTTATAACGATGAATATTCTCTTTAATCAAATTTCCATGGAATATTCAACAAAACTTCAATCAGATTGAGATATAAATGGGTGTGAAAGATGAACAAAAAGATTTCAATATTGATTATTTTAGTAGCAATAATTGGTATTTATGGATTGTTTTATGTAGCAGTAACAAATGTTCTAATGCCAATGGAACTAGATAGTTTTAAAAATGATTTAAATGGAATGCCTCAACTTCCAGTAAATAATAATTCTACCATTAGTGATCTAGAAAATTCTGCGGATATTATTGAAAATAACCCTTCATTGAAGTATATGTCTCAGAGCCAAAGATCCGAAATGGCTAATCAAATGCGACATCTTAATTCTCCACCAATTGGATTTTTAAATCAAAATTTTACCGATTATAATAATTTTTATGCGGGTAGTGTTTTAGCATATAAACTAATAGGAAAAGGAACTCTTGCTAATGAAATAAGTAATCTATCGAGTATCACTAATAACCTAACGTCTTTAACAAACGAATCAACAGCTATAAATCAAAAAACTGCCAATGACTTTGAAAATGGAGACGATAAAGCATATGCTGAAGATTTGAGAAGTAGTGTCAATAATCTGAAACAATATAACAAGGTAATGGAAGAGTTAAAAACCCAACTACAAAAAATAATAAACCAATTAGCGGATAAAAAAACATGAAATGGAACCTAATATATGCTCTGTTTATTAACCTTAGTGCATATATTCGGTAATTCATATGACAAAGCTTTATGATGTTAATTAACTTTTTTTTTATCAAATTACCTTAATAAAAATAGTAAATATTAAATCATAGTTTCAATTAACTTAATTTTGAAGCAAAATGGCTGAAAATATCAAATGTCCCCGTTGCGGATTTAAAGGTCAAATGAATAGATTTGTTCGTCCTTTAAGTTCCAAAGATGAAAATTCAGAACCAAAGCAGAGTAACTATAGGACTATTCTTGTTACAGAGAGTTATTGTCCAAAATGTAAAAAGTGGTTTAAACTTTAATTTTGTGATAAATCTAAAATTTATTTCTTATTTTCTGTGTCCGCAACCAGTCTCTATTTATATCTGGCCCATTTGGTAATTGGGAGGTATGATGAGAAGTCTTTTATAATTTTATTCCAAACATTTATGGTAGTACTCTAATCTGTGAATCTTTAGTTAATATTAATCTATCCTGGGTTTTTAGGATAGAATAATAGTTGATTTCTGTTAATATGGTTATTTCTCCTTGAAAAATTTAAAAACCCTTGCTCATAGTAACGAATAATTAATTTTTAATGTATTTTGGTATTTTCTACTATAACCTCTTTTATAATCATATAATTTGATTATTAGTATTATATATTTGTGCTTTGTAAATATAATTAGAATAACAAATAATTGGATATAACTAAATTTTTTTTTAACAATACCTTAAATTAAATTAAATGGGCTTAATAGGATGTATCCCTGTAATAAACTGTTTGATAACCTAATAAATAAAAAGACTTAATAATCACAAATTATAATTGGAAAATATAAACATCAATTAGGAGGATATGAATGAATAAAAACTTTGCCATAATAATGTATTTTCTTGTGGGGTTTTATCTCATAGTTATACCATTTTGGCCGGTTTGGGAGGGTTTGAACCCTTCAAATTTATCATTGTTAGCTTTAGGAGTTTTCGCAATAATGGGTGGTGTAATTGTATTATATGATAAATACACTTTCTCTTTAAAACTTTACAAACTGATTTTAGCATTATTATCTCTAATTGAAGGAATTTTAATAATTGATATTTTTATTAACTCCTTTACCCACAATGACTTTATAATTTATATTATTTTAATGTTAACAGGATTATTAACCATCATATTCATCATAGCTATAATTTACTTCCTTGTTAATAAAAGAGAAATATCCAAAATTCAAAGAGGTTTCGAACTCATTGATCAGAGTAAATATCAAGAGGCATGTGATTACTTTGATAAATATGTAAAATCGGATCCTGAAAATCCGCTGGCATGGTCTGGTAAAGCTGTAGCACTTTTAAAACTTAATAAATATGAAGAAGCTTTAGAATGTTCAAATATTGCTTTAGATATAAAATTAAGCCTTAATAAATTTCTGGTTAAAAAGACAATTAACGTTATCCAACTTAGCAGTAAAGGCCTAGCTCTTGCTGGGCTTAAAAGATATGATGAAGCTTTAGATTATTTTGATAAGGTTTTAAAAATGAATCCAAAGTACTTAGTTGCATTGAACGCTAGAGCATGTGTTCTTGCAAAACTCAAAAATTATGATGAAGCTTTAAAAATAATTAATAAAGCTCAGAAACTGAGTCCAAAAAATGCATATATACTTGATACTAAAGCATATATATTAAGCGGATTAGGAAAATCAGACGAAGCACTCCAATATTATCAAAAAGCAATTGATATAAATCCACACAATGAAGAAATACATTATAATAAAGGTAAAACCCATAAAAAACTTCAACAATATAATGCTGCTTTGGATTGTTTTGATGAATCATTAAATATAAATCCAAATTTTGAAGATGCAGTGAAAGCTAAAAATGTAGTTATGAAGTTGATAGAGAAGTGAGAATTTTTTGAACTTATTATTAAATTTTAAATTGAAGAGGGGTGTATTAATTTATTCAGTTTTACAGAAGATCATCAAAAGCCATAGAATATTTAAGTACACCATTTACTCTACAAAGAGCATCTGTTACTAGTTCATATACCATGAAGACATCTTCAGGAACTTCAAATGGGTGTTGGATGCCATTTTGTTCTGCTGGTTTAAATCCAAAACGAGGATAGAATTCAGGATGTCCAACTAGTATTATAATTGAATGTCCCTGATTTCTGCATTCAACAATCCCTTTTTCAACGAGTTTAGATCCTATACCCTGATTTTGATATTCGGGTAGAACAGCAATGGGTGCAAGTATAAGTGCGGGAAATGATTCCTTATCATTTTCAATGGTTAATGGGCTGAAAAGTATATGGCCAACCACTTTATCCTCAACAGTTGCAACCATTGAAATAACATCCATAGAATTTCTGATTCTTTCAACGAGAGTTGCTTCAACATCACTCGGGAATGCTTTGAGATTCACTTCCCTGATTGTAGAATGGTCATCTGTTTTTTCCATGCGGATAATCATTAAATTATACCTCTTGATTTTATTGATAATTTACACACGTTACATTGGATTATACCATTAAATAAATCTTTATAATCTATTTTATATATGAAAATTTAGATATAACTGTATATAATATTATATACGTTACTAAACTTTAAGAATATATCAAATTAGAAGGTTAATAATGAAAAGATATCATTCCGTTATTGCAATAATATTTGGCATTGTTTCAGTGTCATTTTAGGATTTATTTTACCAATCATCTTAACATTTTTTAGCTGGATTTCGGATGGATTCACACCAATATCTATCTCAAACAAATAAAAACACCGGTAGATATACTTGATAATTACTTAAACATGGGAATTTTCATATTATTCATATTTCTTTACGGTAGGGCTTATCTTCGCAGATATAAAGCTGTTAAATTACCTTGGAAAGATGAATGGTAATCTAACAATTTATTTCCAGTGCACCGGAGTTTATTCTTTTACACCTATATAAATCTCAACTTCCGAATTTTCTAAGTCGTTATATTTGTCTCCATAAACTTCGAAATCTGTTACATAAGATCTTTTTACATCAATTTCAGGACTCCATATATATTGCCACACCTCAACTATTTTGTCTGGCATTTTCCCTTTTGCAGTGAATATTTCATATTTTGCTGAGGAAATTGATTTTCCTATCATACCATCTGGAATATCACTTAAAGAATTCACTGCACATCCAAGAATGTAAGTATAGGGCTTTGTAAAATTTCCTTCATAATTAGTATAAATCGCCAAAACATTATTATCTAGCCTATTTGGAATATTCTTTTTTATATCCTTTGTATAAAATTTCTCCCATAAACTTGGGATATCTTCCATTGCTTGTTCATTTGATGTCCTTATCTCTATCCCTATGACTTGAAATGGTTTTTTGGAATTGGTTTTTTGATTCATAAATTTACTCCTCAACTTAAATTATTAATTAAATCTTTAAATATTCTATTTTATATTATGTTTCTGTAATTCCACATATTCAAATATAACTCCTTCAACACATTTTTTCAATCATATTTTTATCTTTAGTCAGGTTTTTTGTAAAAAAAGGATATAAATAGAATAAATATTGTCTATAAACTAATTTACCAACCCTTTGACATGAATTTTTTAACCATATTCTCCACCGATACAACCTCATCTTCGGATGGAATGTTAAGTTGGAATGGATATTCTTCTTCACTGAATCTTTCAAGAAGTATAATACCCTCATTTGTATCTGATGTTACTTCAAAACGTTTTAATTCTCCTAAAGGGATGTTTTCAAGCATGCTTAACATTTGCTCTTTGGTTTTCTTATCCAATCCTTTGATAAAAAATTTCATTATGGCCATATTAGATTCCAAGGAATACCCAAACTCCAATATTTTCACTTCAACCATTATTAACACCTCTTTCTACCAAATCAGCTTTGAATATAGATAAGTTTCTTATATTGGATATAAGGATTTATGATATAAACTAATTTTGATAATGGGAAAAAATTACCAAATGGGAAAATTAATTATTAATGATAAACCCAGTATTCATACGGTGATATAATATGAAAGTTAAATACGCTACCATCATAGTTGAGGATATGGACGAATCAATTAAATTTTACACAGATGTTATGGGACTTGAAATAGATAGCCAACACAACCCTTATCCCGGATTAACGATCACATTACTTAAAGGGGAAGGAGATGCTATGATAGAACTCATAAAAAATACAGAAAATGAAACTGGCCTGTTTTCAGTGGGAATGGAAGTTGAAGATATAAACAAAACAGTAAAAGAACTCAAATCCAAAGGAGCCAAAATCACCAAAGAACCCATGCCAATAACAATTGGAACCCTTGCATTCTTAGAAGATCCAAATGGGGCTACAATAGTACTAATTCAACACCACTAATCCACTTTAATTCATTTCAGTTTTTATTTACTCGAATATTCCCGAATATTATGGCTTAAATTAATTAACGCGTTTTCCGTTGCTTTTTTAATTTCAGGATTATCATTTTTTTCTAATTCCTGAAGTGCATCTATAGCATCTGGTCTACTAATATTAATTTGACCTAGGGTTCTTGCTGACTCCCATATAATTGCAGCATCATAATTACTTTTTAATATATTTACCAACGGGGTTAATGCTTCTTCACTATGTTTAAATCCACTTAAAGCTCTTATTATTTTCCATAAACTAATTTTATTATCTGAATGTGTTTCAAGGCCATCAATCATAACAGACAATACACTTTTATCATCTGTCTTAGCTGCTATTCCTCCTATAGCATCAATTGCCTGTTGCATGATAAAATCATCTTGTTCTTCCATTACTTTAATTAGATAAGGTGTAGCTGGTTTTCCAATTTTTATAATGGTTCTTGCAGCCATATCACGTGCTAATGGGAAACTTCTCTTGTTAAAATATTTTTTTGGTAATTCAACTTCTTGATTGTTCCCAATTTGGCCTAATAATTTGATTAATGGCAGAACTGATGCTTCACCCATTTTTCCTAACGCTTCAGACATGGCAATTCGTGAATAGAGTGCATTTTCTTTCTTTAAAGAGTTGCATAGATTTCTAATGCATTTACTGTCCCTTTTATTTCCTAAAATAGTCGCAGCAATTGTTCTTTTTTGAGGATTATTATCATCTAACATTTTGATTAAATGTTCTGTTGAAAATTCAGCATATGCTTTAATATCTTCAGGCGAAATCTGTCCCCTTCTTTTTCGATCCAAATTTCTTTTCTCTTCAGAACTATTTATCATTAATTTAACACCCTATTTACTTTTAGAACACTGTTAAAAACCACATATCTACAAACGATGATTAACATAAGTTGGATCTACTCTAATAAATTTATATTTATTGAAATTTATTATAAATTCTAAAACTTTTGAGTGGTCACAGTTTTCTTAGATTTCTGGCCACTTCCATCTGCAAAATCCCTTGCTACCTGTTTTACTATTTCCATCATGTTATTATATTTCAGTCTGGGTGTTATTTTTGGTTTGACAAGTATTTTTATGTCGCATCTCCTCATATCACTGGTGTAACTATTTCCTATCTGTTTCTTGTACTTCTCATCCAATGTGGATATGTAATGATAGGAATAATCAGCTACCCTTTTCGGGTCAAAAAGGTGTTCAAGTTCTTCTGTGATGTTGTTAAGCACACCCACTGCCAGGTTAAACTCTGCTATGTTGAGGGATTTTGTTCTCTCCCTATTTGTGGAGTTGATCTGGTATAAACCATCTATATATTCCTTTATATCACCCTGCCATTTATGGAAGTCTCTGGTGGGGAAGACCAATATGTAATCCCCACTTAAAAATATTTGTGGCTCGTACAACAATATCTTTCTTCTATCCATGATGCCGTAGCTGTAACGCATATTATATCAGTCCATTAAAATTAGGAGAGTTAAATTGGAAGCTGTGATTGTGCTGGTACCTTACTTTTAGATACTGCAACATTCTTCTCTAAACTTCCAACAGCATTGTATAGGCATGCATCAAGATAGCATTGTAATGGTTCTTTTTTTAATATTGAATCCATGTTCATATCCAGGATATGTACTCTACCCAGAATTTTTGGCCAGTATCCTATTAACTTCCATTCTTCACCCCTACACAGATGCAGATCAGTTTTATTAATATAGTCGATCTGTTCCCTCATAGATGTGTAAGTGCGATTGAATTCATCCCTGGTAAATACAATGACTTCTTCACGTTCCTGGAACATTTCAGGGTTATATAGTTCTGCAATTCTCCCTCGGGGTTCCCCTTCACTCATTCTCATATCTATTTTCACCTCCCCTAACGGGTTAATTACTATATCATCCAAAGGTCATGGAAATTGAGGTAGAGAGCATATGAGAAGTAATAATGATTTAAAAAGTATATAACCCACGCATAATAAATTAAATCTTATATGGAGACTAGACAATTCGTACTTTTAGACATTGATTACATCACCAAGAACCATATCGCAGTGATAAGATTATTTGGCAGACTCATTGGAGAAAATGAAGGATCAATAATAGCCCTAGATAAAAGTTTCAGACCATACATATACGTTCAACCGCATGATATGGACAACTGTGTAAATGATTTAAGTGAATTGAAGCTTCTTAAAGTAGAAAAACTCCAAAAAAGAGATAATGGACTGTTGAAAGATTTCCTTAAGGTAACCCTTAATCATCCCCAAGATATCTACAAGTTAAAAGATAAAATAATGGAATTGAAATCTGTTGAAAATATCAGGGAGTATGATATACCATTTTACCGCAGATATCTCATAGATAACGGATTATTCCCCATGAACACCATAGAAGTGGAGGGTAAGGTATTGAATTCCACCCATTCTTCGCGTGGTGGAAAATGCTTATTTGAAATTCATGGCGAACCTAAAAATCTAGAATCTGATTTAGAGGGACTAAATATGCTTAGTTTTAATATTGAAGCATGCAATCCCAAGGGCATGCCCCAGGTAAAGGAAGATCCCATCATCATGGTAAGTTTCTCAAGTAACCAGGGCTTTCAGAAGATATTCTCCACCAAAAAATCGTCACTGGACTTTGTAGAAACCTTGTGCAACGAGAAAGATTTAATTGAAAAATATGTTAACACCATACAATCAGAAGACCCAGATATTATTCTCGGATATAATTCAGACCGTTTTGACTTTCCCTATATTAAGGAGAGAGCAGAGAAGTTGGGTGTACCCCTTAAATTAGGAGTTGATGAGTCATACCTTAAAATCACGAATAATGGCCTTAGAAATGCCACACAGATAAAGGGAAGAATCCATATCGATCTCTACTCCAACATGCGCCGTAACCTGCCACTGGAGCATCACTCGCTGAAAAGGGTGTATAAAGAGCTTTTTGGGAAGAATAAAATTGATATCCCTGGAAACGAGGTATACACCTGTTGGAACGATGGTGGTGAAAAATTAGAGAAACTCTTTAGATATTCACTGGGAGATGTAATGGCAGTCACCGAAATCGGAGAGAAAATGCTGCCATTGAGTATGGAATTAACACGAATTGTTGGCCAGCCCTTATTTGATGTGGCCCGTATGGGCTCGGGAAAACAGGTGGAATGGTATTTAATAAGGAAAGCCTTTGAATATGGGGACATGGCACCGAACAAATTTGGAAATTATTTAAGAGATGTTGTGGGTGGCTATGTTGAAGAACCTGTTAAGGGATTACATACGAATATTTATTACTTCGACTTTAGAAGTCTCTATCCCAGCATAATAATTTCTAAAAATATTTCACCCGAAACACTGGTTGAAGATGATAGTAAAGAATGCCACATAGCACCAGAATTCGGGTATAAATTCAGGAAATCTCCCCAAGGATTTATCCCATCGGTTGTCAGCGAAGTATTAGAAAATAGAATGCGAATTAAATCTCTCATAGCAGAATCCACAGATTACAGGGAACGTCAGGTGTTAAATTATCAACAAGAAGCATTTAAAAGACTCGCCAGCACTATTTATGGACTTTACAATCACAGCACATTTAGATGGTACAGCATTGAGTGCTCGGAAGCCATAACTGCATGGGGAAGAGATTTTCTACAGAAAACAATGAAAAGAGCTGAAAAACATGGTTTCAAACCAGTATATGCTGATACTGATGGATTCTATGCTATACTCGATAGAGATTAGGATAAGATAATATCATAATTACTAACAAAATATTTCAAAAATGATTATATTTCATAGTAATTTATCGTTACTCTTTTATAGACTGATATACTGTTTTATTTTTATTTTTTTCTTGAATCAGCTAAGATCTCAAATTTACATATATCAGTAGTATTTTAATTTTTGTTTATTATGAATTCCATTTAATAAGTGACATACCATCCAATTCTTAATTATCTAACCCAAGTACTTATAAAAAATTTACGGTTCTGACTTGTTTGCACAATTCTTTTTTTGAAAATTATTTAACAAAGTTTAAGTATTTTATATTGTATAATACATTTTAGTAGAATATAAAAAAATGACTTATTATTCTTTTGGATTTCTGTGATAGAGTCCTTCGTGGGGGGGGAATCATCTATAAAAGGAATAGATCTATAAATGGTAAATTAAGTTGCGGTAAAGTTCATTTAACAATGTTCGCAGTGGTTTTAATTGGTTTAGTAGTTATCTTTTCGTATGGCGTGGGTAATGTTTCAGCTGCTAATTCAACTGGATTAACTGTTAATAAAAATATAGTTAATACTGTACCTGGGAAAGATTTAGTGGTTACTTCTGTAACTGCTCCGTTAACTGGTGATAAAAGTCTGAAATTTTTTTTTCATAACACTATTAAAAATCAGGGATCTGCTGCGGCTTCAGGTTTCTGGGTGAATTATTATTTAAGAGCTAATTTCACCAGTCCTACTAAATATATTGGGCATCGATATATCAGTAATCTTGGTGCAGGAACTAGCAACAGCCAAAATACCGTATTAACTATTCCAAATACTATTGCCTCAGGTCGTTACTATATTTTAGTCTATGCAGATTCATCAAGAATAATAACAGAGTCTAATGAACACAACAATTGTCTTTACAGTTCCTCCACAATAAAAATCCATTCAATCAAGGGTTACTGGATAAACAATGGTCCAGATGAACTTAATTATATTAATGTCACAGAACTTAAAAAAGAAGGTGTCTCTGATCTTTTTGTTCTGACAAATAAACAAAACCCTACAAGTACTCTTAAGCCATTTGTAGATGCTTTTTCTGGATCAGGTATTAAAATTAATGCATGGATAACCTGTTTCAAGAATCGAGAAGGGAAATGGTTTGATCCAAGAGGAAATCCTGTTTTAGTAGATGAATTAGTTAACAAAATAGCATCAATTGCTACGAATTATAATGTGGATGGAATACACCTTGATTATATGCGTTATCCCGGCACAGCCTACCGATACTCAAATGCTGCCAATACTGTGACCTCTTTTGTGCATAGGATAAACGGAAAAATTCAAAATATCAATAATCAGAACATCCCGGGAAAACATCGAATACTTTTATCAGCAGCTTTGATGCCAGAATGTAGTATAAACAGCTATTATTATGGACAAAACTATGGTCAATTAGCACCTTATATGGATTTCCTAGTACCAATGATCTATAAAGGGAACTACAATCAAAATACTAACTGGATCGCTGCAACAACACATTACATAAAAATACATGCAAATGGAAAACCTGTAGTGGCGGGATTATTAAGTTACAACTCTGACACTAACCCTATTCCCCTATCTGCCAGTAGACTTAAATCAGATATAAATGCAGCCCTAACTAATGGATCTTCTGGATTCGTTTTATTCAAATACGGATTAGTGGACAGCAATATACTTAGAATTCCCACTTATAAAACCGCTTCCATAGCACAGATCACTACTACAGCAGCAATAGTCAAAACATATATCGAAAAAAATAAAAAACTTCCTTCTAATGTGACCTTAAATGGTGTTAAGTGGGGAATGCCTACGTTTTTCCATCTCTTATTAAATTGTTTATCAAAAGTTAGTAAAGGATATACAGGTTCCATAAAAATTAAAGTTTTTAGATTACCACTTTATTCTTCTGAAACATTAATAAGTGGAAATATGATAAAAAATGATTATTTAAGCCTAGCTACAAACATTCAAAATTTCATGGATGTCAATGGAGCAGCTCCCAAATATATGAACATTAAACTGGGAAAAATTCGCTACGAATCTCTTATTTACATGTATTCCCGTATTCTTAACTATTATAGTGTTAACAAAGTTTTACCCTCCAATATCATGGTAAAACCTTGGTTTAACCCCAAATCCACATATTACTACTGATCTACAGTAATATACTGCTGTAGTATCCTAATATTCACTTTTTAGAAAGACAAAAAATCTGTCTTTAGGAAATGTGCGGCGATTAGGATTGGCAAATGCCATTATACATATCCAGATACCTATTTTAGATGAACCTGCCAATGGACTGAACCCTGTAGGTATTGTTAAGCCCCTACCCAAGTATAGGCAGTTATATAATATTATTCTCCTACAATATCTTGGGAGTAATAGCTACTCTGGTTTGGTGGCGATTTGCGGGATCAAAGTTAAGCAAAAAGAAAATTTTATTTATTTTTTAAGTTAATTCAACTAGAGAACATTTATTCATGTTTTAAAGATTAAATTTATTTTACTGTAGGGTAATATAATTAGATTGGGGTATTTGAAATTATTATAAATTACAATAAGGATACTTTGAAAAAAATTATAGAATTAGGAAAACCTCAGTTCACCTTTGGTATTTTTATGTACTTTTTAATAGGAGCCCTGTTTGCTCTTCTATTAAATGCACAATTCGTTTTATCTAAATTTATTTGGGGATATTTAATTCTGTTTATGGCCAGTATGGCTATCCATTATGCCAATGATTATTTTGATTTTGAAGTCGACCATTTTGGTACTCCTACTACCTTCACAGGTGGAAGTGGTATCCTAGTTGAAAATCCCGAATTAAGAGGAATATCAAAAAATTTGGCAATATTTTTTATTATCATATCCATAATCATTGGGGCATTATTTACGGTTATTTATTCATATCCAATTTCATTCTTCTTGTTCGTATTAGTTGGAAACGCTCTAGTATGGTTTTATTCCGCTCCTCCCATTAAATTATCATATCGTAGATTAGGAGAATTTGCAAATGCAATAAATGGCTTTATACTGCCTGCAATGGGTTATTTTGTTGTAATGGGTACAATTGATCTCCCATTCATAATTTTCTCAATACCCTTTGTGTTTTTACAACTAATGTTTACTGTAGGAGTTGAAATTCCTGATCTGGAAGGGGATAAATTAGGCAATAAAATTACTTGGACAGTATCTAAAGGACGTGAATTCAGTTTTAAATTACTTGGAATATTAGCAATACTTACCACAACTTCATTTATAGTTTTATCATTAACTAATCTATTTCCTCAAAGCATTAATTTTCTTATACTCGCCCTCATTTCAGTTATTTCTTTAAGTTTGGGGATCGTTGCAATAATTAAAAGACCTATAGCTAAAATACCAGCTACAAAACTAGCCACACTTAATGTTGCAACGGTTTTCGTTGTTATAATCCTTGTAAATTGTTACTTCGTTTATGTGTTAGCTTAACTGAATAATTTTCAATATATCCAAGATGCCCTTAAAATCATTAAACTATATGATTCCCATTCAAATCATTAAAAAGAAGTAGCAGATTTGATATGTAGAAGAAGACAGGTTTATAAAACACCCATATCCTACTCTTTTTTATTCCATTTTTCTACTAATTTTATTCCACGAGGAAGGATATTTACTTCAAAACCATCTAGATATGGCTCAATAGTTAGATATCTTTCTCCTTCTAAATAATTCGTGATAACAACTAATTCATCGGGTTTAATATCTAATTTTTCTTTTAAATCGTTATTATCTACCTGATATTTTGGATTTTCCTTATATGAATCATATAGAACTTTCAAGACTTCTTTATATTCTTCATCCATTTAAAATCCCCTCAAAATAATATTATTCCCCTAAAGGTTAATTAACTTTTCATAAAAAAAATCTTGGACAATATATTAAAATTTATAGAAAGACCATACACTCTTCCAAAAAAAATTTATAAAAATAATTACAATAAATAAGTATGGAATAAAAAAAATTGGGGAGATGTTAAATGAAAAAATATCAATGTTCAGGCTGTCAGTATGTCTACAATCCCGAAGTAGGAGACCCAGATCAAGGAGTAGCACCAGGAACACCCTTTGAAGATTTACCCGATGACTGGGTATGTCCATTGTGTGGGCTTGATAAAGACCTATTTAAAATGAAATAAAATTCTTTTTTTATATTTTTGCTCCAAACTTCCATTGTTATAACCAAATTTGTATTCATTTTTAGCCAATAAAAACATTAAATTTTATACGAACGAACGTTAGTTTTATATGCTATGCTGCATGATTACAATTAACGAACAATCGTTAGTATACTTGTATGATATAGTAATTTTATTGAATCAAAACAGTACATACCCTTAATTATATTGAGATAGTTGTAGGAGGATGGGGAATGAATATTGTTGACAAACTTGGAATTGAAACACCACCATGGCCCAAAACCTCCAGTTCAGACATGAAAAATATTAAAAAGATCCAAAAAACAGCAAAGATCTTCTATAAATCACTTGAATCTTATGAGCTTCCAAAGCCAAGTTTAATGGATTACATGAGATTTAGAATAGTTAAAGAAATGTCACGCCGTTTAGACGGATATCTGCAGGCAGACTACCAGTTTTACGATAAATTAGAAAATTACTACTACGATACAAAAATAAGTATATTTAAAAAACTAATGGGTAAAATAATGCTTAAAATAGGGTTCTACACAATAAGGGACAATTTTGTTGAAAAATAACTAAGAAAATGTAAAGTCAATATAATCGTCAGACCTAACGTAATCTACTATTCATGCACCATTGGAAAGGAACAGACCTAAATTTCTCCTTTTTTATTTTTTAATCCCTTTATTGGTATTTTTTATTTATTTCTTAATTTGAACTCTGCAAATATATTATTCTAATACATAAAGATGATCTTAGAAAATGATTAATACATTGAGAGGGTAGATTAAATTATTTAATCATTGAAAATAGGGGGATTTTATGGCAGAACTACCTGAAATTATGATATTAACCAGGCAGATATCCCATGAACTCAAGGGTAAAGAATTTGAATCTGTGGAAATAATCCAAGAAAAAAGTTTAAACATGGAAAAAAATGATTTTATTGAGAATATCCTCTCTAAAAAAGTTACCGGAGCATATAATAAGGGAAAATGGATATTTTTAGAGTTATCTGGAAATTCTAATCTTTTGCTTAATCTTGGAATGGGTGCTGATATTCTGTTTTATAATGCAGGGGAAGATTTGCCTGAGAAGTATCAATGCCACTTTCAATTTAATGACCAATCAGGATTTACCTGCAGGTTCTGGTGGTTTGGCCATGTAGAATTTGTTCCAACTCAAGAGTTAAACGAACACAAACCCACCATGGACATGGCACTTTCTCCTTTGGATACCAATTTCACAAATGAACATTTCACCAAGTTAATTAAGGGACGTTCCCAGATAAAAAACCTTATTTTAAACCAGAAAAAAATTGGCGGCATTGGAAACGTATATATACAGGATATCCTCTTTAAAGCTAAAATACACCCTCAAAGATTAGCAAATACTTTAAAACCAGAAGAAATAAATGATATCTACAAAATAATGAGGGAAAATTTGAAAAATGCCCTTGATAAAGGTGGTCTGGCATATGAAATGGATTTTTATGGAATCAAAGAAGGATACACCACAGAAGATTTCCTGGTGGCTTATAAAGACGGAGAACCCTGCCCTGTTTGCAGTACCATCATTGAAAAGATAAAAACAAGCAGTACATCCTCTTACATCTGTCCACAGTGTCAGCAGCTGTGAACAATTTTACTGTCTGTTTTATTATTGCATTAAATGGATTTTTACTTTCACCTCATCTGGTCTATTTTAACCTATTGATTACTTAATAAATTCTTGTTGAATCCTTCCTGTTACGTATCACCTCTACAAGTATGATTCAGGTATAATCATTAGTAGAAACTAAAAAATATTAGAGAAAAAAAAGATATTATGTGTTAATGTTTGAATTCAAAAAATATATTTCGCTATCTAGTTTGTTTAAGGCTTATTTTACTCAATAATTGGTAGTTTGTGAAGTTTAAATTTGTGATACTAATTTGTGTCAGTCATAATATAAATAATTTTTATCAATAAAATAACACTTAAAAGGAGATCTATCATAAAAAATAAATATTAAAACAAAACATAATCTAATAATAGTATAAATGAGAATTTAAGATATATAGTTGGGGGGAAATGTATATGAGAATATATATAATTCTGTTAATAATTGTTTCAGTGGTAATTATGTCTTCTGGATGTACTATACCCTTGCCGTGGGAAAACAACAATAACAACACAACACCAAACACTACGGTGATAGTCCAAAATAATAGTGATGGCTCTTCATCAGGCGGGGGCAACACAGTGAAAGCTGCTGCACAAGACTGTCTAAATTGTGGGCACTACCCATGGTATAAAGGTACCAGATGTTCGGAATGTGGGTATGGGGACAATGATGGGATACTTAACTGTCCAAACTGTGGACGATACACTTTCCATGGAACTTCTTGGGCTCAGGGATCCTGTAGTTCCTGTGGATATGGAACCTATAAATAACACCAAAATTCAGTTTAGAATCAAATATTTTGTTAACTTCACTAGTTTAATAATCCCGAAGTTAAATGAATCTAAAATGATACAAAATTTTTATTTAAATGTCTATTTAACTCAGTTTAAGAAACATTATGAATAAAAAAGGAAAAGCTATTCTAATTGGTGCTGAAGACGAAGAAAACTTGGCAATAAGGTATTTAGCAGCGATTTTAAAGTTTGAAGGGCATGAAATCACAGTAATTTCCTGTTCAGGATATAATGACTTTTCCCGAATATTATCAAAGGTTAAAAGCTGGGATCCTGACATGGTAATAGTTTCTATGGCTTTCCAATCCTTGGCATTCATGTTCTTTGCAATTATCCAACAAATAAAAGAAATCAAACCCGAAATTCATGTAACTGTTGGAGGCCATTTTCCCACCTTCGAATACCAGAAAATATTAGAAAATGAATATGTAGACTCTTTAATCCGTTTTGAAGGTGAAAAACCAATATCCATGCTAATGGATTGTCTTATGAATGGAAAAGATTTATCAGATATTCCTAACTTGTTATATAAAAATTATGAAGATGGAAAGGTAGTAGAAAACCATTTAAAACCTGAATTTCCTGATCTAGATGTATTACCATTTCCTATGCGTAATAAAAAACCTCAATTTAGATTAGGTGAGAAGTTTGCAACCTTAGTCACCAGCCGGGGTTGTTTCTATTCTAAATGTCTTTATTGTTGTATTGGTGCATTTCACACCCCTAAGAAAGGAACTAAATACGCCATTAGAACTCCAGAAAATGTTGCAAAGGAAATGGCGCAATTGTATCACCATCAAGGAGTGAAATTATTTCAGTTCCATGATGATAACTTCCTCTTACCCTCAAAAAAAAAATCTTTAAAAAGGGTTAATTTATTAAAAAAAGCCCTTAAAGATAGAGGAGTGGGGGTTGACGAGATAGCTATCATGATAAAGACCCGTCCCGACTCATTGCATGAAAATATGGTAAATTCTCTTGTGGAAATGGGCACTGTTGGAATATTCCTCGGTGTTGAAAATGCAAGTGAAAGCGGGTTAAAGGCACTTGCAAGAGGTTCAAATCTTGATGAAATATATGATTCACTCGAATTACTGGATAAGTATCCTATTTCGTTGACATTTAATCTGCTTATCTTCCATCCTAAAGCCAACCTAGTTGAAATCAATGATAACATCTGCTTCATGAATAAAAATTTGGATAAAGCCTTTGATTTTGGAAGGGCTGAAATTGTTGCAGGTTCTCCCTTAGAAAAGCTTGTAAGGAGAAAGGGACTTTTAAGGGGTGAATGGCCTCAATGGGATTATACCATTGAAGATCAGGAGGTAGAGAAGATGTTTAGAATCAATTCTTTGACCTTTTATCGTGAAAATTCGCCCTACCCTGATTTTTCACATCATTTAATTGCACTCTCATATCGTGCCCAGTTGCTTAAACGATTTTATCCCGGTAGAATGTCCCGAAAATTAGCAAACGAAACATTGGATATTATCACAAAATCCAATGCATTTACAATTGAAAAACTGCTCAAAATATATGAGATTACAGCAGATATAGAAATTGATGGTGAAATTAACTTACTCTACAATGAAATGGAAAAATTTTATTTAAGTTTAAATAGAAAGGTTGATAAATTATCAGATAAAATGTTGAGGTTCCAATTAGTAGAGCAAAAGTTCCAAAATCAGGGTTTAGTGGGGTACTTTCAAAATTCACAGACATTGAGTAAAATATTTAGGATTTAGAATTAATATCTTATTAAAAATTAGTCATATAAAGAAATATAATATTATATTATGAATTAAGGTTGGATTAGATGAGGGTTGGTTAACTATGGTTGATATCAAAATGGTTCTTTATCCCAATAAGTTCAAGATCTTCTTGTGTTTAATGTTGTTTATTCCATGTTTAACTGTAATCATAGTTATTTTAGGCCCTACTTATGCATATTCCAAGGTATTCCTCTATTTCTCTTCAATTATTCTAAATGATCCTATATTTATAATCAGCATTTTTTTGGGTTTCATTTTAAGCTATATTTTAGGCTGTTCAATTGATAATTACATAGAAAATAAAAATCTTAAAATTTTCATTGCAGTTCTATCTGGAATAATCTCTTTAATAATTATTTATGCCCTTTATAAAATGGTCACTGACCCGGTAATTTGTGATCCTGTACATATGCCCCAGAATCATACGATTTGTGATCCTGTTCATAAGAATGCTCAAGGAAATATTTACAATTTAGATATTTTAAAGGACATTAACGTTGATTCTCAATCTATTAAAGATTCATACCAACAATGTATCAACAATCTAGGAAACAAATGATTAAATAAATTTATTTGATAATACTTATAAGAATTTATTTTCATCAAATTATATCCGATTACTTTTTAGTTATGGTTATAACCATTTTTCAAGAGCAGAATATTAAAATAAATAAAAGAAAAAAAAGAAGTAAGTTTATGCTCCTGTTTTGAATCTGAAGTGTATGTGGCTGCTAGGTTGTTGCCTGCGATGTCTTTGATTGCTTTGGCGTGCATATGACATGGATACTAGACTAATCATAAAGGATCTAATGTTTCTATACGATCCATCTCAACTTTGATTAAAATTCTAACTCTTTTTTTATTGTTAGGATGTAACAAGTTCGGCATTAATACTCCTACTTCTAGTGGATAGATGTGTATCCAAGTAACACTCAGATGCTTCTATCATCCTATATCTGGCCTTAGGATTAGAGTCTTTTAACAATTTATAAAATGAAGGAACAGTTTCTAAACCCAATTCTACAACTTTTTTAAAGGCATATTTTTTAAATTCATGTTATTAGTTTCATAAAATTAAAAGTATCGTTTGTGATGATAGATTCTTTATACATTTCTACGTTTTCTGTAATATTTATCGTATTTTCTTTTATTTGGTTGTTATTAAACAAAAATATATTAATAGTCCATATTGTAAAAAGATCAAAGGAAGGTAAATAAATTTTTTTTTGTTAAAAAAAAACTTTTTTGGGATGGGGGTGGAAAGATTTATAGGACAAAATAAATTTTCAATAAATGATCATAATTTAATTATTTTTGCAGTTTTAATAACCCTATTAGCTGTTATTTTTGCTTTGGGTATGGGTAATGTTTCAGCTGTTCCGGGAGATACTATTTATGTTAATGGAAATAGTACACTGGGAAACGATGATTGGAATGGTGAATCTGCAACATATCAATCAGGTATAATCGGCCCGAAATATTCAATAAAAAACGCAACAGGAACAGTAAACACCAACGGACAAATATACATAGCCAATGAACAATACCAAGGAATAAACAACACAGGAATCACCATTGATAAAAACATGACTATTAATGGAGAAAGTCAAACAGATACCATAATAAACGGAACCTGCGCCAACTGGATATTCAAAATGTATAGTGGAATATATGTTACAATCAACAACATAACACTAACTGACACACAGTCAGATCAGGGTGGTGCTATCTACAATAATGGTGGTACTTTGACAGTAAACAACAGTACTTTCACCAGTAACACCGCAAATTCTGGTGGTGCTATCTACAATAATGATGGTACTTTGACAGTAAACAACAGTACTTTCACCAGTAACACTGCATATTATGGTGGTGCTATCTGCAATTATGGTAGTGTGACTGTAAACAACAGTACTTTCACCAGTAACACTGCATCTTATGGTGGTGCTATCGCCAATTATGAAAGTACTGTGATAAATAATAGTACTTTCACCAGTAACCCCGCAAATTCTAATGGTGGTGCTATCTACAATTATGATGGTACTGTGACTGTAAACGACAGTACTTTCACCAGTAACACCGCAAATTCTGGTGGTGCTATCTACAATAATTATGCTGGTACTGTGACTGTAACAGACAGTACTTTCACAAATAACACTGCACCGAATGGTTATGGTGGTGCTATCTACAATGATGGTACTTTGACTGTTGATAACAGTACTTTCACAAATAAC
>NZ_JAIOUQ010000002.1 GCF_019931065.1 Methanobacterium spitsbergense
AGGTTAATCGAAATTTTTTTTCACAAACCCCAACACCCATTAACTTGACAGCCTCTATTTTTTTTAGAATTTAAAATTTATAGACTTTGAAATAGTATTTTGCCTCGTAATCAAGCATCACATATATAGCTTTAACTTATAAATGAATGCATTTACTCATATATGCACTCATTCATACATTTAAATAGTAACTATGTCATATACGCAGGGCTGGATTAATTTAAAGATGTGAATAGAAGAGATGATTTTATCAAACAAAAATATATTAGTAAATATTGAGTAGAATAAATGTCCAGATGGTTAACGCATTTCCATCTTCACAGAAACTAAGATAAGTCCTAATACCATTCCAAGACTAGATAAGTTTCCAATTACTCCCGCAACTACAGGACTCCTGAAATATATAACAGAAACCGTAAAAATGGCTATTGCAATTAATTCAATTCCCACAAACATACCTACCAATGCACTAATTTTAACAATTAAATTATCTAAGAACATGATATTTCTCCTATTGTTATAAATTCAATAAATAATAACATTATTTTTTTTTAACTTTCACCTGACAGAGTCTTTAATGATTTAATTTTTAAATCATTTCACTACAGGAAGTATATTTCCTCTTTAAGTTAAACGAATTTTTTTTATAAGATTTTCTTATAAGACAAAGATTTTATTCATTGGTTTAATTGATATTTATAATGAACGATCTTCCCAGTGATTAATATCTATTATTTCTGATGCATTGTCTAAGATTAGCCTGCAGTCTTGGCTTAAATGTTTAAGATGGACCTTTTTATCCAATTTTGCATATCTTTCAGTTACAGTATTTAATGCTTCAATTGCTGAATGATCTCTAACAGTAGATTTGCTAAAGTCAATAATTATTTCATCAGGATCATTTGAATAATCAAATATATCTTTGAAAGTGGTTACTGAACCAAAGAAAAGAGGGCCGGATATTTTGTAGTGTTTTACTTGATTTTCATCGACTGTTACTTTTGCGTTAATTCTTTTTCCACTTTCCCATGCAAATACTAATGCAGAAATAACAACTCCAACAATAACGGCTAATGCAAGGTTATTGAATATTGCAGTGATTGAAGTGACTGTTACCATTACCACCACATCGATTCTTGGTACTTTTTTAAATATTTTCAATGAAGTCCACTCAAATGTACCTAGAGCAACCATAAACATTAAACCAACTAATGCGGCCATAGGTATTTTTTCCACTAGTGAAGAGCCTGCCAGGATGAATATTAATAATCCCAGGGCTGCCACAATTCCAGAAATTCGGGTTCTACCTCCTGAAGTGATGTTAATAATGCTTTGGCCCACCATGGCACAGCCACCCATTCCACTAAAGAACCCACAAACTAGATTTGCTACTCCCTGACCTATACTTTCTTTATTTCCCCGTCCACGGGTTTCTGTCATTTCATCTATAATATTCAGTGTCAATAAACTTTCAATCAATCCAACTAAAGCCATTATAATGGAATAAGGTAATATGATTTGAAGAGTTTCAAGATTCAATGGAACTAATGGTATGTGAAATGCAGGAAAACCTCCGGCAATTGAAGTTATGTCACCAACTGTTTTTGTAGAAATTTGGAATATTATTGTAATAGCTGAAACTACCACAATTGCAGTTAAAGCTGCAGGAACAGCTTTTGTAACCTTAGGCAACAGATAAATAATAGCCATTGTTAATGCTACAAATCCTAACATTATCCAAAGTGTAGGTCCGGTTATCCAGCTTCCATCCCCGGTTTTAAACTGTGCAAACTGTGCAACAAAAATGAGTATTGCTAGACCATTTAAAAAACCGAACATTACAGCATGTGGAACTAAACGAACGAATTTTCCGAGCTTTAAAATACCAATTGCTATTTGAATAAGACCCATTAAAATTATAGCTGCAAATAAATATTCAACACCATGCTGCACTACCAAAGCAACTATTACCACTGCTATAGAACCAGTAGCACCGGAGATCATTCCAGGTCTGCCACCAATCATAGTTGTTATCAATCCTATAATAAAAGCCGTGTATAATCCAATTAAAGGATTTACATGTGCAATTATTGAAAAAGCAACAGCTTCAGGTACTAGAGCTAAAGCTACGGTAATACCTGATAAAACATCATCTTTAAGATTTAACTTAATTTTATTTTTAAAATTTAAAAACATAAAATTATCAACCCAATCATTTCTTTTTGATATAAAGTATTACATATTCACTAAAAATTCAAAATAAGAAAATCTAACTGACCAAGTTTCATAATTGATAAATTATTCAAATATATACCAAAAAAACAAGTATCCTAATTATGATAACTCTTTAATTTGGAATAAAACTTAGAAAGAAATGATTTTCCGTTCTATTAATGATTTGGGCTGATTGTTCAAGGTTTTCCAGTTGTTGGTCCATCGAATACTTGTGCCTGTCCATTACGAAGTAAGTGAATATCTCTGCCCAGTTTATAACCCTCTTCTTCGGCTAATTCAGCATATGCTGTCAACATTTCAAGGTTTCCATGGGCAGGTATTAGATGGTTAGCGTTGAGCATTCTTATGAAGTCACGATGGTCTTCACGACCAGCATGGCCTGAAACATGTGCGTTGGTAAATATTCTCGCACCACTCGACTTGAGTCTTCTCTCCATAAGGTTACGGTTGGCTCTATTCAGTGGGTTGGGTATTACAGGTGCAGATATTACAATATTGTCTCCCTGTTGTACATTGAACATGGTTTTTCCGTTGGCGATTCGTGGAAGCAGTGCATCTGGTTCTCCCTGGTGGCCTGTTGTGACCAGGATGTATTCGCCCCTGTTTTCATCTGCTCTTGCAAGGGCTCTGTTAATTGCTTTTGGACTTCCATAAACACTAGTATTCTCAGGAAGTTTCAATATTCCCATGGTCTCGGCCATTGTACAATAACGTTCCATTGAACGTCCTAAAAGGAGGATTTTACGGTTACTATCAGCAGCAATGTTACATATGGCTTGTATTCTTTCTATGTGGGATGCAAAGGTAGTTACTAACATTCCATTATCCTCTTTTAACGGTTCTTCCATTATATCTTTGAGTACTATCCTTGCTATTTTTTCTGAGTGAGTTTTTACTTGATCCTTCTCTGCTGCACGTGTAGTGTCAATAATTGCAGCTAAAACTCCTTTTCGTCCCAGTTCTCTGAATCTTTGGTAGTCTGGTGGTGGTGAAAGTGTTTGGTGGTTGTCAAATTTGAAGTCATTGGAGTATACTATGATACCTGCTGATGTGTGGAGAACTGGTGTTACTGCCTGTGGTATACTGTGGGTTGTATGAACAAATTCTAATGTTATGTCTTTAGATATTTGACAATTTTCACCGGAATTTAAGACTTTAAGAGGATTTGTAAACTTAAATTTTCTTTCGCCCTTGATGGTTTTCTCGATTAATGCCATTGTGTATGGTGTAGCAATTAATGGTGCTTCATACCGGTGTGCGAGTTTTGCAACTGCACCTATGTGGTCCAAGTGTCCATGAGTAAAAACAATTGCCCTTACTTTACCATCAACATCTTTCATTAATGTATCATCAGGGATTACGCCCCTTTCAATGAGGTCTAAACTGTGCATTCTTTCTATATTCGTATCTTCGTGGATATGAAGGCGGTCAAGGTGTATTCCCATGTCGAATATTACGATATCTTCTCCTATCTTGATAGCGGTCATATTTTTGCCCACTTCCTCATATCCTCCCACTGCAATTACTTCAACACTCATTCTATATTCTCCTTGAATCCTATTTCTTCTTCAACATTCTGGTTGAATATGTTTAAATATTTTAATTTTCTGTCTGAATACATTTTGTTCTTCCTTTTTATATTCTATCTAAATTTTTCCTTTTTATGCCATTTATGGCTATTATCGTGAATTATTGATTTTTAGCTATTTTAGAAGGTTGGATGGCTCTAAGTCTCCGTATACACTTCAATATGTAAACTAAATTTCATGATGTTAAATCATTTTTAAGATCCTTGTTGATTCCATCAACTTGGAACTATGAAAACATTATCAAAATTAGTTAAAACATCAGAAAAGTAATTTTTTTTTTATTATACTCATAAGACGTTATATATGCTAATTCTTTCTAGAAATGAAATATTATCACTTACTATAGAAAAAATGTATCTATACTTACAAAAAAAGCTAATTTAACCTGAACTTAATAAATATTTAGCCAATTTAACTATCAAAAACTCATAAAAATGTTAGTTCAGTCACTATACCCTTTTTTGTATGATTATCCATATATACTTATGTGAAAATAAATAGACGAAATGTCAAATAAAATGAAAAAAAAGAATTTGATAAAAAATGAATGTTTCAGTGTTAATTCATATCCTTCTTCACAAATACAAAAATGTTCCTAACATCATTGCAAGACGGGTAATGTTTCCAATTATTTTGTCTAAGTTATCTATAAACAAGAATATCTCCTCTTTTTTTAAATAGAAAGTTTTTAATCTGATAAGTTTAATGTATGAAATTTAAATGTGATATCATTTAAATCTAACTTTAAAAATAAGTAAAGAGGAGCCTGTTAGGACTCCATATTAGTATTTGTCCTTTCTATCAATCTAAGTATTCATCCTTAATTAGTGCTTCTATTTTGCTTCTCCGTCTCTGCAGAAATATCCCATGGGTTGTCCGTTTGCAAGGTTGTATTCTTTCCAAAGGTCACATTCGTTACATATGCACATTTTACTGAAATCAACATCTTCGCATACACCTTTTCCATTTGCGCAATACATTCCTGGAACCATTTCGGGTTTGGGCATCATTTTGCTTTCTTTTATTTTTGGCATCATTTCCATGGCTTTCATCTTTTTTTCTTTCACACACATACTTTCAGCCTGAGTTGGACAATTTTTGCAGATGCACTTATCCCAATTTTCCATATTAAATTCAATTTTACCCATAATAAATCACCTCTCTATAAGAAATATATGCACTCCCTCGGATATATTTTTTACTAGATTTAACTGAAATCATGACTTTATGATTCATTTAGTTAAGATATTGTCCGTTCATCCAGCGAATATTTGTGAGTTTGGCCATATCTGGACTTTCAGAGCGAATATCTTCCTTAGAAAGTAAATTTGTATCGTTTTTTCCTACGATACGAGTTAGGTTAGCAATTTCTTCCGTTGATAATTGTATAAAATTAGTCAACTTTGAAATTCCTTCGCCAATATCCAGTTGTTTGATTAGTTCTGGATTTTGTGTAGCAATACCAGTTGGACAAAGACCGGAGTAACATACTCTATACTGCTGACAATTAATTGCTATCAAAGCTGTGGTACCGATATAAACTGCATCAGCACCTAAAGCTAAACATTTAGCAAAATCAGCAGAGCTACGCAGACCTCCACCAGCTATTAAAGTTGTTTTATCTTTAACACCTAGATCATCAAGTGTTTTAAATGCAAGTGGAATAGCCACAAAGACAGGCATACCAACATTATCACGTACATATAAATTAGTAGCTCCAGTTCCTCCACCAAAACCATCAAGGGCTATGAAATCCATACCCACTTCAGCTAAAACTTCAACATCTGCTTCTACATCTCCACATCCGATTTTAGCACCAATCGGGACACCATTTGTAAGTTCACGAAGCCATTTTACCTTATCTTTTATAGCATCAACATCTGTCATATCCGAGTGATGTGCAGGTGAATAAGATGATTCACCCTTTTTAAGACCTCTCATTCTTGCAACTTCAGGTGTAATCTTTTCTGCGGGCAAATAACTTCCTTTACCCGGGTATGCTCCTTGTCCAAATCTGATTTCAATTGCTGCTGCAGATTTAAGTATGTCTTCATCTACTCCGTATCTGCCAGTTGAGTATTGTACTATTTTGTAATCTAAGTTAGTTGTTCTGTTTTCGTCTATTATTCCGCCTTCACCTGAATTGTATGCGATTTTTAGTTTTTCTGCAGCTTCAGCTATTATTATTTTCACATTTTTGGAAACAGCACCAAAACTCATTCCCGATATCATAATGGGTGATGAAACTTTTAATGGTTTTTTAGCATTTGGACCTAATGTTAAAGTAGTGTTAACTGGTTCTTCAATGTTTAAAGGTATTTTATTTACTTGAGCTGGCACAAAAAATAGTTCATCGAGTGAAAACAATTGTTTCTTCCTTGAACCCATTGCCACTACTATATTTTGGCCGTTGAGGCTTTGATCTTTTATATCTACAATTTTGTTATAGAAATGGGAGTCTTCATTTGCCTTTTGTTTTCGCATTAGGATTTTACTTGTACCGGTTTCAACTTTGTCACAGTAGTAGTTTCCTTTCAATTTGTTTTCAGAATATATTGGGCATTTGCTACAGAGACATCCTTTGGCATTAATTTCACATTTACTAGCTTTTTTACCACAAAATAAAATTTCACCTTCACAATCATGAGGATAGCTAGGACATAATCTACAATAACACCTACTCCTATTCTCCTCAGAATCTACAACATTAATCCGTATCTTCCTTGATTCCACCATACTTTTACCCTCTAGAAAAAAATTTTTATTTATTTATAATCCATTTTTTTGAATTTCTTTTTTGAGTTCTTTTGATTCTTTGTCCATGAAATATCCTATTACTGTACGTATACCTACAATTACGGCTAGTGTGGTGATTTGAGAGAATGTTGGTTCGGTGATGGTTTTTATAAGGTCACCCGCTATAAAAAATTCCAATCCAAGCGCAATTTTGGAAGTGAAATTAAATCGAATCTCAGCATAATAAAAATGTTTTCTTCTTATTTCAGATACTAAAGTTTTGATTGTTGCTAATATGCCACCATAAATGATTATAATCGAACCTACTACTGAAAACGCTATTGGAACCCATGTAATTATCAATTCATACCAATTAATGATCTCAACCTCCTATTAGGCAAATTAAGATTTGTTGATGATTTAACAAGAATAGTTGTTATTTCAGGGAATAATGGCCAGAATTTCTAAATTTAAGGGAACCATGGGCAGATAAAATATAGGTGTCCTCTTGCAATGGATCCCATGTCTTCAACGGTTTTGGTGGGAATATTTGAGACAATGGTATTCTAATTTTAAGTTTGGAGATTTTTTACTCTTTTAACCATTTCCATGCATCTTTTATATCATCTGGGTTGAAAAACTTTGCTTCTATGGAATAAAAAGGTTCTGCAAGATTTGTTATACACTTTTCCCAAGTTTTATCCCCAACGACGGCCATTTTATTTATTTTCTTGCGGTATGTACGGCCAAAGTTAAAATCAGCCCCCCATGCATCTATATCTTCCCATTTGAATTGTGTTATATCCATAAGTAGGGAGATTGATCCTTCTTTGTCTACAAGAGCTTGCACTTCGGGTACCAATATTTTATAATCTTCTTTAGAAATATCTCCTATCATTTTGAATCCCAATATATTTCCTTTACTTTCACTCATTTTTGTAATCATTTTTTTTCTCCTTTTATTCTATGGATTAACAGATTCTATGGATTTTTCATTAAAGTTTATCTTATATACTGGTTTAAAGATGGGTCAATGAATCCCTATTAAATGAGGATAGAAATATTCGAATTATATTTGCAGTTATCTGGGCCAGAAATATAAAACAGAAGCCATTAAAATATGTTAAGACAATTTTTTCTAATATATATTAAGATACAACATTTCCACCAACTATTCTATGTTTTCAAAGAAAGATGAATTTAACTATTTTAAATTCATCCAGTAATAAAAGGTTTATAATCTCTCATGTGATGTGCAAATAAAATTGAACCTTTTGTGTGGATATGGTAGTTGTGAAATGTACTGAATATAACTATTGCTGATTGTTATTCTCTAAGTATGATGGATAGTCATTTTGAACGTGAATCGTTACTAATAATAGTTAGAATGTTATAAACACTAATTGATGGATAAGAGTAATGAACATTTAAGTGAGTTGGGGCGATATTAATTCTTAAAAAAGAATGGAGGTAAGGAATGACTTCTGAAAACGTTTCAAACACTATGGCAAACATCGACGAGATGATGTATTCATGTGGAGTTGAAATACTTCATCCCGGCGGTTTGGAAAAAACCTTTGAAATGGCAAATGACTGCAAAATAAATAAAGATTCAAATGTTTTAGATATTGGGAGTGGAAAGGGAATTACAGCGATCCATATTGCACAGAAATATGGCTGCAATATTATCGGCGTGGATATGTCAAGCAACATGGTCGAGTACGCAAAACAAGCTGTTTCCAAAAAAAAGCTTTCGGAGAAAATAAGTTTTATGAACCTCGATGCGCAAAAACTCCCCTTTGATGATAATTCATTCGATGTAGTTTTCGCGGAATGCTCCACGGTTTTGATGGATAAAGAGAGAGCTTTCAGAGAATTTATAAGAGTTACAAAGCCAGGCGGGTATGTAGCCGACCTTGAGATGAGCTGGCAAAAGGTTCCTGATAAGAAGGCCGTTGATAAAGCATTTGAAATTTGGGGGGGATTTTCAACCAAGACCTTTGACGAGTGGCGTGACTTCTATATTAAGATGGGTTTAACTGACATAAAGATAAATAATTTTTCAGACAAAATGCAAAACATGGAGATGTTATATATCAAGACTCTTGGCATTACTGGCATTTTGAAAATGAGCTGGTACATGTTGATAAACAAAAGTTTAAGAAGAGGCATGATTGAGTATAACAATTTTTTTAAAGATAGCAAGGACTATATCGGTTATGGATATTTTGTAGGAAGGAAAGAATGAAATTGGTGAACTGTATTCATTATAAATATTGCTAATTCAACTGAAATTGAAAAGTGGAATACTAACCAGATTATGAAGGTGTGTTGCCTGCATATCTTCCGGCTTAGACCAGTATTAGATAAAATGAATTGGAAATATACTATTTTATAATTATTTATCTGTTTGAGATGTAATGAATTCACGAACCAAAATATGTATTTAACAAAAATGTTTAGTTTTTAAATAATAGTTATCATAAATAAATTCCGAAATAACTTATCGCAACAACTTATAGAACACTTGATGGTACGTACTTCATTATATACAATTTTATTTCTCAAAAAAAAAGTTATTTCGTTCAAGTAAACCATGGTAAAATAAATTTTATGAATTTTATTTTGTGTGTATTCAATTATGTGAAAAAGTCACCAAAATACTTTTTTTTACTTAAAAGTCTTTCTATTAGGTTGTTATTAAACAATATATATTAATAGTCCATATTGTAAAAATATTAAAGGATGGTAAATAATTTTTTTGGGAGGGGGTGGAAAGATTTATAGAATAAATAAATTTTCAATAAATGATCATAATTTAATGGTTTTTGCAGTTTTAATAACATTATTAGGGGTTATTTTTGCTTTGGGTATGGGTAATGTTTCAGCTGCTCCGGGAGATACTATTTATGTTAATGGAAATAGTACTCTGGGAAATGATGATTGGAATGGTGAATCTGCAACATATCAATCAGGTATAATCGGCCCGAAATATTCAATAAAAAACGCAACAGGAACAGTAAACACCAACGGACAAATATACATAGCCCATGAACAATACAAAGGAATAAACAACACACAAATCACCATTGATAAAAACATGACAATTAATGGAGAAAGTCAAACAGACACCATAATAAACGGAACCGGCACCAACTGGATATTCCATATAAACCCTGGAATAAACTTTACAATCAACAACCTAACACTAACCAACGCAACCACAACTAATAATGGTGGTGCTATCTACAATTATGGTACTTTGACAGTAAACAACAGTACTTTCACCAGTAACACCGCAACTGATTCTGGTGGTGCTATCTGCAATGATTATGGTGGTACTTTGACTGTAAATAACAGTACTTTCACCAGTAACTCTGCAGCTTATTATGGTGGTACTATCTCCAATGATGGTACTTTGACTGTAAATAACAGTACTTTCACCAGTAACTCTGCAACTTATTATGGTGGTGCTATCTACAATTCTTATGGTACTGTGACTGTAAACAACAGTACTTTCACCAGTAACTCTGCAACTTATTTTGGTGGTGCTATCATCAATCATGATGGTAGTGTGACTGTTAATGGCAGTACTTTTACCAGTAACACCGCAACTAATGGTGGTGCTATCTTCAACGATATCCAGCGTAGCGTGACTGTTAATGGCAGTACTTTCACCAGTAACACTGCAAATTCGGGTGGTGCTATATACAATCATTTTGGTACTTTGAATGTGAGTTTCTGTCGGATTGTAGGAAATACTCCAAATGATATATATTCTAGTGGAGGTTCTTGTGATGTTGATTATAATTGGTGGGGGTCTAATTTTGTGGGATCCGATCCAGTTTCTGCAGGAAGAGTATCTGGGGCCTCTGTTTCTAAGTGGTTAGTTTTAACTACTACATCGGATCCGAATACCATTAATACTGGTGAAACATCAAATATCACAGCTGATCTGTTACATGATCAAGATGGTGTTTACCAAAACCCTACGGGTGGTCATGTTCCTGATGGAATTGTTGTTAACTTCGCAAGTGATGCATTAGGCACAGTTAATCCATTAACCGGTACTATGATTAATGGTGAAGCATCATCCATATTTACAGCAGGTTTAAATCCGGGAATATCTACAATAACATCAACGGTTGATGCAGAAACTGTAAATACAGATGTTACAATTAATGAAAATGTGCCTCCAGTTGTTACAAATACAGATCCGGTGAACAATGCAGTTAATGTCGCTTTGAATAAGGTTATAGGGATAGTATTTGACAGAAACATACAACTCGGAATGAACCCTTGGATAGAACTCTATGAAACAGGAACAGGAAACACCAAAACATTCTCAACAAACATATTAGACAATGTATTATCCATAACACCATCCTCAATACTAGCACTAGGAACACAATATTCTGTTATCCTACACTCCAACAGTATCACAAATCTAGCTGGAATTGGATTAACAGCCCCTTATACAACACGATTCACAACAGAGGCTGCACCAGTTGTTACCAGTACAAGTCCACTTTACAATGCATTTAACGTCGCATTAAATAAGGTGATACAGATAACCTTTGATAAAGCCATACAACTCGGAACCAATCCATGGATCGAACTCAAAACAAGCAACAGTGGAACAATAGTACCATACACAACAAACATAATAGGAAATGTACTATCAATAACACCTAACTCACTCTTAAATGCAGGAACTAAATACACAGTCATCCTACACTCCAACAGCATAACAGACATGCAAGGAAATGGTTTAAACACACCGTACACAACCATATTCACAACAACCTTACCACCAGTCGTAACAAGCACAAGTCCAATGAACAACGAAGTTAATGTGGCTGTAAATAAGGTGATACAAATCAACTTCAGCAAAGCCATCCAACTCGGAACTAACTCATGGATAGAACTCAAAAATCAATACGGACAAATAAAACCATACACAACCAGTATAAACGGTAACACACTGAATATAACAGCCAACGCAGCATTTGCAAGAGGAACAACCTACACAGTCATACTACATTCAAACAGCGTTACAAGCACAGGCGGAGCAGGACTAACAACACCATACACAACAAAATTCACAACAACCACAACATAAAATAAAATTAAGCGAAAATTAGAGGATTTAAAACTCCTCACATATTTTTTCTATTTTTTTTATGTAATAATGGATATTATAGTTTGCGACATGGAAAATTTTATATTAGATGATGTTCATAACGAGAACTCTCAAAAATCTATATAACAAATAAAACATTCCTAATTCAGAAATTCAAATCCAATTACGATGAAATAATCGAAAATAAAACATATCACGAAAACTGGATAAAAAAATTTATAAAAACAAATTGTTAAAAATTTAATGTCGCACACTATAGATTAAGTTTTAAAATACAGCTATTTTCTGATGGTATTCTCTAAGTATGAAAGATAGCCAAAAAATCTAAACTATTGACTTCGAAATAGTATTTTGCCTGCATTCTTACTTCTCAATGAATCTGTATTGGTGCTATAGATCATGATCCATATATATAGGTTTACTTATAAAGTAATGTGTTTACTCATTTACACCTTCACTCATTTATACATTTACTCACTTACTATGTTATTTACTCATAGGTGCTGTTAATTTGAGTATATCGTGTTTGCATAGTTAATTCCATCTTAACCTTTATTATAGTCTAATTCTTTGAAAGTGATTTTAAATTCTGTTCCAGTGGTTCGGTCTAGTTTTATGTTACCATCTATTTGGTCGGTTAAACTGTTTATTAATTGTAAACCTAGTGAATCTGTGTTCTGGAAGTCTATATCTTTGGGGAATCCTATTCCGTTATCTTTTACTGTGAATTCGTAGTGATCGTCTTTGGGATGGAATTTAACATTGATTTTTCCTCTTTTGCCCTCTGGAAAAGCGTGTGTTAGACTGTTGGTGATGAGTTCATTTACTATTAATCCTAAGGGTATTGCTGTGTTTATATCCAGAAGAACATCTTCAACATTAATATTTAGTTTTATAAGACAGGGTTTAGCCTCGTAGGTATGGAAAAGTTCATTGGCTAGTGAAGTGATGTAGTCACCAAAATCTATCCTTTTAAGATCAGTTGATTGGTACAATCGTTCATGTATAAGTGCCATGGACCGTGCACGGTTTTGACTTTCCTTGAAAATAACTTGAGATTCTTTATCTTTAATATAACCTGACTGCAGATTCAATAGGCTGCTTATGATCATCAAATTATTTTTGACTCTGTGATGGATTTCCTTGAGGAGCATTTCTTTTTCTTCAAGAGAGGTTTTTATCTCCTTTTCCATGTTTTCACGTTCTTTAATTTCCTCTTTTAGTAGGACATTAGCATTAGTTAACTCATTTGTTCGTTTTTTTACTGTTATCTCAAGATTATCCAAATTTTCTTTCAGTTGTTCTTCGGCCTTATCACGTTCAAAATCTGTTTTATTTAATGTAATGGCAAACCACAAGAATATTATGGTGTAGATTATTAATGTAGATAAAATAAGTATTGAAAGTCCAAATGAGGGATCGTATAATCCGGCTTTAACACCTAAATATGTGATAAATCCTATAATAATTGTAAAAATTATTAGAATTGGAAGAATACGTTGAGTGAAATATGAACCAAGTTGATTACTAGTTAAATTAGAAACAAATCCTTGATCAGGCCGTGCAAATAAAATGCTTAAACTTGCCCATAACAATAATAACACAGCATAAATGGCCACTCCCGTGAAATTAGGAATGTAATATAATTGAGGAGCACCATAAAGAAATCCTATTAACGGTAAAGCCACAACAAAAACGGTGATAAGTGCAATAATTTGAGACCAGTTAACAGTTTTTGGTGTATTTCTACTCAAAAATAGCAGAGAAGGACCTATAAGAATAAAAGCAACAGCAACATCTAATGCCATCCTATTAGGACTGGATGCGTATAATGCACCAGGAAGCTCTTTAAACAGTATTTGATCAATACCCAAATTTATGGCAAATAAATATTCAATCAGGGTTAGAATTCCTATCAATGTTACTATAATAGCACTTATCTGAGCTATGCTGCGCATATTCCTCGTGGTTCTCTTTTTTTGCAATAACCACAGCGAAACCCCAAAGAAAATCAAGGCCACCGCGACATTAGTTTTTATGGTGGAACCCCCTATGCCAGGGCTTTTCAGGATGGAAATATCAAAAGCCCAACCCAAAAGAACCAGCAAGCCAGCCACTACTATTAAAATACTGGATAATTCAGGAAAATATCTAAACCGTTCAATCAAATCAGAGCCATCCACCATTACATCTACCAACCTTAAATCCTTTTTTTATATTTTAATTCTTTAAATGTGATTTTAAATTCGGTACCGTTATCAGTATTAAGTTTTAAATCTCCGTCCAACTGGTTTACAAGACTTTGTACTAGTTGCAGGCCGAGCTTTTCGGGATTTTCTAGTTTGATGTCTTTTGGTAGTCCTATTCCATCATCAGCTATTGTGATCGCCATGTTTTCAGGTTGAGATTTGAGTTTGATGGTTATGGTTCCTTCGGATTTAGGGAAGGCATGTTTAACGCTGTTGGTTATTAGTTCGTTGATGACGAGTCCTAGGGGTATGGCTGTGTCAATGTTGAGATTAGTATCTTCAATATCCAATTGGACTTTGATAGTTCCTATTTTTATTCCGTAAGTGCATAATATGTCGTACACGAGTTTTTCAATGTATTGCTTGAAATTGATTTCGGTTAAATTGGGTGATTGGTAGAGTTTCTCGTGAACCATAGCCATGCTTTTCACCCGACCTTGACTTTCCTTTAAAACATCCACTACCATGTCTTTCTTATCTATACAACCTTCTTGTAGGTGGAGTAAACTAGCGATTATCTGGAGATTGTTTTTGACCCGATGATGGATCTCACGTAGAAGGACTTCTTTTTCAGCTAAAGATTTTTTTAATTGTTCTTCTGCTATTTTACGTTCTGTAATATCTTCAAATATTGTTGCAAATGTTCCTATTGATGGTGAAAAAACGGATATACTAAAGTGTTTATCCATTGGTTCAAAGTAGGTTTCAAAGTGGGTTGGATTCCCTTTTTGAGCCACTTCGTAGTAAATTTCTAGGTAGGGTGCTTTATCAGTGCCATAAATCGCCGAAGCTTTTTTCCCCAGAATTTCTTTCCTGCTAATTCCAAGAATTTCTTCATATGCACTGTTCACATCAACAATTTCGTAATCTACAGGATCGTAACTATCATCATAAATTAATTTATGGAAAGCCAAACCTTCAGTCATAGAGGAATAAAGTGTTCTGTATCGTTTTTCACTATTTATAAGTGCTTTTTCAGCATTTTTACGCTCCGTGATGTCTTCTGATACACCTAGGAGGTATTGGGGATTCCCTTCCTTGTTAAAAATAGGAATTTTCTTGGTGTGTAATATTCTTTGACCTAAATTCTTGTTTTCAATAGTTTCTTCGGGGATATCTAATAGTTTCTTGTTTTGAAGGACTTCTCTATCTTTTTGTGTGAAAAAATCCGCTTCATTTTTTGGGAAAAAATCATAGTCAGTTTTACCAATCAATTCCTCTCTAGAATAACCCATTAATTCTTCCCCTGCTTTGTTAACCATTTCAAAATTAAGTTTGTCAGCACTTTTTATAAAAATCATGTTCGGAATATTTTCAACAATATTTTTCAGAAAATCTTCACTCTCAAGAAGTTCATTTTCAGCTTGTTTCCTTTCGGTGATGTCCTTGAATGTGACCACTGCCCCAATAATTTCATGGTCTTTGATTTGGGGATAAGACCAGTACTCCGCACTAAAAATCGTCCCATCAGCCATCATAAACTCTTCATCTGCCATATGAACATGTTTTCCAGTTTTAAAGCCTAAAATAGAAGTTTCGTATTGATGGATCAGGTCATGTATATTCTTACCAATTAATTCATTGGGGTTATCATACCCCAAAATGTTAAGAGAAGAAGTATTGCAAAATGTGCAGAGACCCTCAAGATCGATCCCAAAAATACCTTCAGCCGTCGAATTAAGTATAAGGCGAAGATTGTATTCACTTTCTTTCAATTCATTTTCCATCTGGCTTTTGTAAAGTGCAAGTTCTATAGCATATTTAAGTTCTATACGATTGTAGGGTTTAATTATAATTCCATAGGGTTCTGTGTGTTTGGCTCTTTCGATTGTAGACTCTTCAGAATGAGCAGTTATAAATATAACAGGCATATTATGCTCTTTAATCTTAGAAGCAACATCAATACCATCACTATCTCCGATAAGAACCACATCAATCAAAATAAGATCGGGCATTATTTCTAAAGCTTTCTCTACAGCTTCTTCGCCACTAGAAGCGACATAAGGAACCTCATAACCAAAAAATTCTAATGTACGCTTAATATCCATGGCTTCTATGTTCTCATCTTCTACTAATAGAATTTTAACATCTGCCATTATTAATAACCTATAACATTGTATGTACAAACTCCTATTTGCTATTATGGTGCTAGATAAATAATTAAAATTAACTTATCATATTAAATTTGTATTTGAAGTATTTTTTTTAACATGTACCCCCTCTGTCGTGCAATTATTTACATGTCTGTAGAGTGACTTTTTGACATTTTAAATAAAATAAGTATGCAAGTGTTGTTAAAAAGATTTTCCAGATTATTTGGTGAATAATATATGATTACTCAAGATATTATGAAAACTATTGATTTATAAATAATATTTTACCTGTGTATGTATCAAGTATCACATATATGACTTTACTTATAAATGAATGCATTTACTTATATATACACTCATTTATTCATATATTTAGATATTGAATATATTATTTAATTAGAGGTGCTGTTAATTTAAACTATGTCTCGGTATATCTATAATTCTTAAGGTTCATCATAAAATATTTCTTTACATTCTAAACAATAATTTGATTTATAATTGCTTTTAAACATTGTACCACAACCTTTACAAATAATTTGTCTTAGGGAAGAGTTTTTATCATTATTTAAAGAAAGTGGACATTTCCAGTCCATTTTTCTTTTCTCTTCATTTTTTTCTTTTATCAAATTAGATAACTCCCCAAATTTTTTTTATACGATTTTTGTAGATTTATTGGGTCTTGGAACTTTGACTATTAATATTCTCAGATCGTTTTGTCCTTTATTGTACCATGTATGAGGGGTTTTGGCAGGACTTTCAATCAGAGAATCTTTATTTACCTTTTCTTTTTCATCTCCAATTTCAACTATACCCTCACCCTCCAGAACATAGAAAAACACATCAACAGGGGTGCTATGTTTTTTTAAGGATTCTCCAGGTTTAATGGTCATGTGAACGACAACAGCATTTTCTGTATCATATATTTTACGTGCATCCACTCCGTGAGGGTTAGGAGAGCATTTAATGTCTGCAATTTTAGATATTTTCATTTTATCACCTATTTTTTAATCTTTAGCTGTGAATGAATAATTAATTGCATCTTTAGGGCATTGATCTATACATTCACCACACAATATGCAATTTAAGTCATTCATAGTACTGTTACTAACCATCTGGTTAACATCTAAACCCATTGGACATGATTTATCACATAATTTACAGTTCGAACAGTTAATGTGGGTTGATTTTAATTGTAAGGAGGGTATTCTAATTTTTCTACCAATTTTGGATCCTATTGTTAAAAACACACCTTGAGGACATAGATATCTACAAAATGCTCTACTTCCAAATAGTATTGATAATAAGCTAATGGTAATTATTGAAATAGTTATGAGAATAACCAATTGTAAATTGCCATTTGAAGCAAACAAATCAATGTTTTTTGCTACTCCCAAATTAAAAATTAAAAATGAAACCAATAGAAGGAATATTACAAATACAAAATATCTTATTTTATTTGCTTTTTCAGATTTAGGCTTCTTTTTTAAAACATGAAATCCTAAAATTTCTTGTAACGCCCCATATGGGCAAGTGTAGCCACATGATAATGATCTGCCCATAAATAGCGATAGAATGAACCATGCTGCAAAAATAATAACGCTCGCTGTGATAATACCATTACTAATTCCCCAAACCATTAAGATGGGTGAATATACATTTAATAATATTGGCAAAGTTAGTACTAAGGCTATTAAAATATAGATTCGTAAACGTATTTTATGTTTTTTCATTAAATTACCTCCAATTTTGATAGCATTCGCTAGGATAACAATCAAAACTGTATTTAATTCAAAAATAACTTGGTGTGGATTTCATTCAGTTATTTTCTAATATTTAGATCAGATATCCGCAACATATAAATGTTTTTTCACTAAACCTGTATAAAGTAAGAAAATAAAGGAGGGATTTTCATTCCAATAAAACAAGCCACGATAAATGCATTAAAAATATTAGGACTTACTGACTATGAATCTAAAGCATATCTATCCTTAACTTCTTTAATATCCGCTACTGCTTCAGAAATAAGCGAAGATTCCGGTGTGCCACTTTCGAGAACATATGATATACTAAAAAGCTTACATAAAAAAGGATTTTTAGAAATTACAAGAGGAAAACCTTTGATATATAGAGTTGTGCCTCCACAAGATGTTTTTGAAAAATCAAGAATGAAAATAAAAGAAGAACTCGATGAAGCTGAATCAGAAGTTATAAACATCTATGAAAGTCAAATATCTAAATCTCCCGCCCCTATATGGTTGATTTATGGTTCGGATAAGATTGTAAAAAAAGAGATAAAAATCATTGGTCGTGCTAAGAGTACATTGCACATTGCAGCAGGTTTTATGTTTCATGAAGAAGTTGAAAAATTAAATGAAGCTTTGAATAAATCATTAAAAAGAGGAGTTCAGATTAGGATAATAGCAGCACCCTACAACATTACTGATGATGAAAAAATAGACATCTCTGAAGATATTAAAAAATTAGATTGTGAAATCAAGACATTCCAAATACCATTCATAAAGGCAATTATCAGAGATAAAAAAGAGATGCTATTAATATTCTGTAAATTTAAGGATGGAAGTGTAATATCCCAAACAGCGATAGGTGTGTGGAATCAGTATACAGAATTCGTAGAAACGATAACCGATTTATATAACCTTGTATGGACCATGGACCTCTTCAACATGACTACAGATTATAAATAGACTCCTATCTTTTGAATAATTTTAATGTTTTTTCTCGCAATCAAAGCAATATTCAACATCCCTGTTAGTCTTGAAAACTTTACCGCAATCTTTGCATGCAATCTCTTTTAGTGAACATTCTTTGTCCACTATATCCAGAGAACATGAACATTTCCATCCCATTTTACCTTTTAATTTCTGTTCAAATGCTTTGTCTTCATCTACTTCTTTAACCATTTAATTCCCTCCAAATTTTATATATAAATTAGTAATGAACTTGAATCAAATTTTAAGAATGTTTTCTTTTATTGCACTGGCAAATATTATGATGACAGCAACTTATAAATACTCTTGTTCGTATATAAAAGAACATTCGTTTAAGAACGAACATTATGATTCGTTTTAATTAGTTTTAAACAATTCTAAATTCACAATGTTTAATACTATTTTGCATTTAAAGATCAATATAATGAAAGATCATTCTTTAAAATTAGTAAAACTAAATTTACAATCGAATATGATTACAAATACTATAAATGGGACAGTATAGTTAGTTGTAAAAAAATTAATTCTAAATTATAGTAATTTAATAAGATTTTATTACCATCCTATCACAATATAATTAACTAGTTAAAATTATTAATGAATTTATTTTATGGGGTTATAAAAAAATGTCAAAGGAAATTGAAGATGAACTCCGTGGCGAAATAGCTGAAATGAAAAAAGAAATAGAACGTTGCAAATCAACACAAAGGGCTCTTAAAAAAAGTGAACAACGTTTCAGAACCTTTGCAGAGTCTGCTAATGATGGAATTGTTACAACTGATGATGATGGGAATATTTTATTTTTTAATAAAATTTTAAAAAATATGTTTGGATTCTCCACAAGCGAATTAACAGGAAAAAATTTAACAATATTAATGCCGGATAAATTTAAAAAACCCTATCTAAAACAATTAAAAGAGTATAAAACAACCGGAAAACATAAACTTATTGGTAAAACAGTCCAGACAACAGGTTTAAAAAAAGATGGAACAATATTTCCCTTTGAAATGTCACTTTCTACATGGAAATCCGAAGAGACAACATATTTCTCAGCAATTATCAGAGACATAAGCGAAAGAAAAAAATCAGAAGAAGCAGTTAAAAAAAGTGAAGAAAAATATCGTTATATTGTTGAAAAGTTCCTAAAAGTCTCAAATGAAATATTACAAGAAATGAACAAACCCTAAAAAAAATTTGTTAACACTGAATCTTAATATTCAACTATATCTTCCCAACTACAAATCCTTTATCAGTTATTTTGTAGGATGATTCAAAGGTATGAACATCATAATCTTCTAATGTGTATTCTATCAATAGATTTTCACCATCTAACCTTATTGTGTGGTCAAAAAGTGATTTCAACACATTTTCTGTTTCTGGATCTGCAACACCTTCGGTGTAAGCGATAATACCCGTACCACCTGCTTCGCTGATTCGTCTTAAGTATGCCTTTAAGACTCGAATAACCATCTGTTCCGGGTTGAATTCAATGAACGTATTTATAGAATCAAGTATTGATCTAAAATGTTTAGATTTTTTGTATACCGATCTTGTTCCAATACCAACTTTAACCATTATATCAGCAGGATTATTTGCTGAAGAGATTTTATAGTTGTTCGTATCATCCAGTTTTGCACCAGAAAGTTTTGAAATCCCATCAATTATATACAATGATTGATTTTGAATATAATTCTGTATTAACCACTGGAAGTCCATCATATTGCTTTTAAGTTGTTTTATACCATAATCGAGTGTTATATAAAGACAGGGTTCTTCTTTTGTAAGTCCATGGTATGTGAATTGGTTGCAGAATATTGTTTTACCTGTTTTTGGTGGACCATATATTAAAGTGGTTCCATTTTTTGGAATTCCCCCAGATATACTTTCTGAAACTGTGATTTCGTCAAATCCTGGAATTCCAGATTCTATAACTTCAATCATGGATTGTAACCTCTTTAAGAGTAAATTTATGTTTAATTAATTCTAAAAATTTATTCATAGCTCAATACCTTTGTTTGTTATTTGGTAGGGTGAACTTCTTTTCCCAATACCTTTCATGGCTTCAACAGTTAAATTGTTCCCATCTAACCTTATAATATTGTCAACCATGGATTTGAGCATTGTTTCCACTCTTTTATCAACTGCATCTTCTGTGTAAGTAATTATTGGAGTCCCACCAAATTCATTAATTCTCATTAAATAAGCTTTTAAAACACGTACTATCAACATGTAATCGTTATATCCAAGGAGATTTACAGCAGAATCTAATACAGATCTGAATCTCAAACTTTCTTTATTGATATAATTTACTGCAGAACCAACCTTAACCATAATATCTGTTGGATTGTTGTTGTGTGAAAATATAATTGTTTCAGATTCTATTGGCAATCCACTACTCACATCGGTTACGGTATCAATTACATAAAGACTATTATCATCAATGAATTTTTCAATGGGCAATAAAAATTCCAGCATGTTATTTTCTAACTGTTTAATCCCATGGTCTGTAGTGATATATAGGCATGGTTCTTGTATAAAAAGTCCTTTGTATGCAAATTGGTTGCAGAATATTGTTTTACCTGTTTTTGGAGGACCATATATTAATGTTGATGAATTCTCTGGTATTCCGCCGGTTACTGTATCTGTATGTGTGAGTTCGTCAAAACCGGGGATTCCGGATTCAATACATGGTATCATTATTGATCTCCGTATAAAAGATTTAAAAGCGTGTCTAATGATTCTTCTACACCTTTATTCATTTTTACTGCTGTGGGTATTATTGGGATACTTTTATCGAGCTTCATTGCTTCTCTTATTTTTTCGGGTTCCATGGCATCTGGCAAGTCCTGTTTATTGGCTACAATTACCTTGGGAATGGCTTCGGCCTGTGTTTTATTTATCATTTCTTTAGCCCTTGCAAATGTTTGGGGTGCAGTAGAGTCCACTAAAATAAAGGCACCAACAGATTCTTTGGCCAGGACATCCAGCATTAAATCAAAACGTTCCTGACCGGGAGTGCCGAATACATCTGCAATGAAACCATTGTGATCAATATGGCCAATATCCATAGCAATGGTGGTTGGAAACTTTTCTAAAGCCATTCTATCAACAGATACTGATTCTTTTGATACTGCTTTAACAAAACTCGATTTTCCTGCGTTGTATGGGCCTGTGACAAGAATTTTGGGAATATATATTTTTACACCACCAGGCTGTAACACGAAAAATAGAACCATATTATGTTGGGGCTTTGTCCATGATGCAGTTGTTACCATGAATCCCTGACCTATTATAACCCTTTCTTCTATACTTTTTAAACTAACAACACTATCCACACTATTCTTTATAGAATCTATGAATTTTGGATTGTAGTCCCATTTGGTGAAAATATAAACTAAAATAACATCCTTTTGCTTTGCACGTTCATTCCATTTGCCCATGATTTCTAATACTTTATCCTCTTCAAGGTAATCAATGAGTGTTGATAAATTATTTATAACTCCAACACCATCGGGGACATCTTCTATTGCTTTAAGTACAACTCCTTCTATATGGGATAATTCATCAATAGAATATTTACCCATGGGAGGTACTCCTAAGAATTGTGAACTTCCATCGACAAAGAAAGCCTTTTCCTCTTCAATATACTGTTCAAGGTTCCATCCATATCTGCTGAATTCATATATTATGTTGTGGGGTTCAGCAACGTTGGTATATATAAAACCTTTATTTCCATCTTCTATTATACCGTTGAGGATTTGATATCCAAAGGCTTCACATTCAACTCCAGGAACTGCACAAAATATTATGGATGATCCACTGGGAATCCCTCCACCGAGGAAGTCGTCAAGTTTGGGAATGTGAGTTTTTTTCATAACTCTTACATCTCCCGTAGGATTTCATCTACCTGCGTGGCACGTGTTTCCATCTCAAAGAATATAAGTCCAAGTTGAGCTTCAGGATCAGTTAAAACTGTTAATATGGCTTTTGAACCTGCAGGAAGAAGTACAATAGTTCCTTTTTCAGTTGTAACAGAAATTTGGCTCACTATTCCTGTTGCAAGTTGTCCTGAGGCTGCTTCTCCAGCACCCATTATTGTTGAGCAAAGTGCAGAAAATATTCTGGCATCAACATCAGGAGGTGTTCTTGAATTAATTAAAAGACCCTCCTTAGATACAATACCACAAGCTTTAATCTGGCCCACTTGCATGAGACCTGTAAGCACATCATCCAATCTATCCTTTTTAGTTTTGCCCATATTTATTACCCCATAATTTTTTTTTAAGATAAATTTTTTGGAATTATTTTAAATCTGACCATTATGGATAGTTAATCCGAATAATTATTTGAATAAATCTATTAGTGATATAAATGGATATATTACATTATCTAATCGGGATTATATTAATTTTTAGTCCTTAATTTTTACATCAAATTGACAGAATGAAAAACCACTAGTCCAACATCGTTTCTCTTCAGCTATCACATCTTTTTTTGTAAGCTCTTTAAGAACACCTGTAATAATACCTGCTTCGAAATAGCATATGGGTTTGCCGATATTGGGTAAATCAACACATTCTATGCACTCATAAACCCTTATATTCATAATTTTTTCCCCATCTTCCTGTTTTTCATTAAATACATCAACAATACCCATCTTGTAATCAGCTAATAATAACCTAAGGTCTTCTAAACTTTTAACTATCTTCTGCTTAACCAAATTGGATCCAAATTCCATTCCACCAACAAATGTTGTTCCCTGACCCGTAGAAGCCAGTTGCTCAGGGAGATTAAAATGTCCTATCCTAAACGTGCTCACATATACACTATCTAAATTTTCACCCGCATTTTTACCTAGAAACTGTCTTGAAGGATGGATTATGTCATTTATATCAAAATTTTTCTTTTTAACTTTAGATTTTGGACCAATAATTGTTCCATTAACGATTTTTTCATTCTCCATCTCTTCTTTTGCTAGTAAACGATAAAAATCAATTGCTTTCTCAAATTGCTTAACATTCATGATAAAACTCCAGAATTCCTTCTTTTTATTTAAAATATTCTTCCTATTTATTTTTATCTAATTTTTGTGATTTTGTACAGTTTGTAGTAAACATAAATTAGTGTTATGGCCAGAATAGTACTGACAATGACGAAAATAATACTTAAAAATGCCATTGGGTATATATCGACTAAAATCAAAATGAACATGCTGATAACATATAAAATCATAGCAAATGCAAAGAACTTGAATGCTCTAATACTCTGGGCTTTTTGAGATACTAAAAGCCCTAATGCAGCCTTTTTATATTTTAAAACATTTAAATAGAACAGTAATGGGAATATAAACATCAAAGCAAACAGCAATAAAGTAAAAAATATAAAATATTTAATCATAGTTCTCCCCTTTTAGTATATTTTGTAGTTCATAAACAAAATACAATAACACAAATGAATATACAAATCTAACCAAATTCACCAAAACATATTTTATTGATAAAGATGGGGCGACAGCCATAGTTAGGTTGCTGATAGCAATATAATTGACATAACTAGAATATATCTGTCCAATAAAGAATATTAGGGAACCTATTACCAGTACAAATAGAATTTTAATTATTTTTTTTTCATTTAGAAAGATCATTGAAAGAGCAAAATCTTTACTCTTCAATCTTCGCAATAGCAACAATGAATAATAAAGTAACAAAATTCCTATAATCAAAGCCAATAAATGAACTACTAGGAATATGATAAATATTTCAATGGTCACAATTCTATCCCCCATGAATATATTGTTATATATATTATTTGTAGTATATTTATTAGAGCATTAGATAATCTGAACAGAGAAGATATTGCATTTTTATATTTTAAACAAGTTTATCCTTTACATGATAGTACTAAAAAATATCTTGATAAAGCCGATAAGACTATTATCTTTGAAAATATTGATGAATCCCAATTTGCTAATCTCATAAAACTTCAAACAGATTTTAAAATAAATAAAAATGTTTTAAAGTATAATGGAAGGCCTTTTTCTGTTGAAGAAGTTACAGAAAGTTTAAAAAACTTCATGGAAGTGGTTTAATGGATCCAGAAGTATTTGATATAGAAGATGCAGAAATTGCATGGTGTCCTGGTTGTGGGAACTTTTCAATTCTTAGTAACTTAAAAAAAGTTTTAGCTCTGAACTTGAAATTGACCCTCTTAAATTGGTAATTGTATCTGGAATAGGTCAAGCAGGTAAATTACCACATTTCCTTAAATCACATACATATAACAGTCTTCACAGCAGAGCTCTTTCACCTGCAACAGCGATAAAAGCCGTAAACAAAGACCTTAAAGTGATAGTGACAACTGGTGATGGAGATATGTATGGAGAGGGAGGTAATCATTTCATACACTACTGTTCGCCGAAATCCTAATATAACTTGTATAGTCCATGACAATATGGTTTATGGTTTAACTAAAGGCCAAGCATCTCCTACAACCCTGAGGGGAATGAAAACATCATATCAAGTAGAAGGTGTATCTGAAGAACCGTTTAATCCATTAACAGTTGCTATTGCTCTAGATGCCTCTTTTGTGGCAAGAACTTTTTCCGGAGATCCTGAACATATGAAAGAAACTTTTAAACCAGCAATAAATCATGAATGCTATTCACTTGTGGATGTATTTCAGCCCTGTGTAACCTTTAATAAAATAAATACTTATCAATGGTTTAAAGAAAATACATATCATCTTGACATTTCCCATGATCTATTCAATAAAAATGAAGCATTAAAAAGAGCCGCAGAAAAAGATAAATATCCATTAGGAATATTCTACAAAAACAATGATAAGAAAACTTTCGAAGAGACTTTAAAAGTTTATACTGATGATAAATTACCATTATATGAAAGACAAGTTGATATGCAGAAATTAGAGGATTTAATTGAGTCTAGAAGGAGACTTTAAACGTCATATCCTGTTAATTTTTTTAGTGGAATCTGGGCACTGTTCAATAATTTAGATAATAATACAAATTGCTGTCGCTTAATTTTACCACATCCATTTCCATAAAATTCAAAAAAAGTTTATATGAAAATCTTTTTAAATAATAAAACAATTAATTACTAACTTCGGTAAATGTTGCGGTTTTAATCTTGAAAAAAGGAAGTCTCAGAGCTATTTAACAATTAATCAAGATGTATCATATAAAAGAATAATTAATTCTTAATTTTATAACGTTTTTTTTAAATGTATTCTTTTAAGCGTTTCTTTAAACTTTCTGGAATATTGTTATAAATTAGTTGGGTGGGCATTTCTCCTAGTCCAATATCAATTGCATGGCGTATAAATTTCATATCGTTGATGGGTGTCTCGTCGAGTTTTGTAACGTTATTGTTGGAGAATAATAGTAATTCCGAAGATAGTCGGGGTAATGAAGGTAAGTTCTTTCTTAAGTCTTTTAATATTGCTATTGCGAATGATTCTGTTGAAACTGGATCGTTACTTGCAAATACTAATCCTGGTTTGAGTTTAACAACATGTGCCTTACCTATTTCTAATTTTCCAATTTTAAGGGCATTGGTGTTTGGTCCGAATGTTGTCTGTGCTTTTGTTGCAACAAAAAGTGTTGTACGAAGTTTTTCTTTGATGGCATTATTTATTTCCACTATCTTCTCAATAAAAGTATCAGATCCATCATCTACTGATTTAAGATTGCTTCCATGGGCTTCATTTTTTATGAAATTATTAAATGGACCGTTTGCATGGAAATCCATCCTGCTATCATCCCTTAATATACCTACCATATTCTTAAAACCCAGGGTAACACCTCCCTGACTGTGGGTACTTAACCTTGGTAAATTAATAATATGATCAGCCTCTTTAATCCATCTGGTTGCATAAAAACCCTTGGGCCATGATCTAGTATGTTGTGATTGGTAGTGGATAAATCCTTCTTCCCAGCCTTCAGATTCAAAACTTATGAATCTGTCCTCTATTGTGCCCATGCCTGATTTGGTATAATTGTCCTGAGTTTTTCCATGTATAACACCAGATGAATCTTGGAGAACATCCTTTAATCCTGATTGATCTCCAACAACTACCTCTGCACCCATTTCTGTTAGAACTTCCTTGACAACTTTTACTGATAGTGGATGTGTTGTGGATGGGTAAGGGTTAGGTGAATTTAGTGCAGGTTTTAAAAGAACAAGATCACCCTTGGAGAGCCATTCTAAATTATTTGTAGATTTTAATAACACTTTTTTAATTGAAGCACTTAATGATTCAGAATTTGGTAATACGCCCTCTACAAAAACTGTTCTTTCATCCATTTAAACAACTCTCCCCATCTTAATACAGAAAATGATTAGATGTTAATCTGTTGAACTTAGTACTTATTTTTTTTAACTTACATTCCATCCCTTAGAAATAAGTCATTGGGAAATATTAACACTAACAAAATATTTATTAACAATGTTATGTTTTATTTCCTTGCTGGAAGGGACAATGGTGTATTTTATTATGATCTAGAACGTGATGTTGTTACAAACCCTCCCAGTGCAGTTAGAAATGATTAACCAATTAAAACAAAACAATGTGCAATACATAATTTTATGGAGTGGATGCGAAAATGTCTGCGAACAGGGTAATGTAACGGATTTAGACAATTTTATCAGAATTCATTATCAACTCTCAAAAACATTTGGAAATTATTCTATTTATACAATGAAAAATTAGTTAATTGTTGCATAATAATATTATGATATACTAGAAGAATATAGGGGGTTTAATTTGTGGAAAAGATTTTAGTTACTGGTGCAGGGGGTTTTATTGGTAGTCATCTTGCAAAACAGCTTTATGAAGATGATTATGATGTTAGAGTAGTAGATATTAAATGGGAGGGTTATACTTCTGAACCATATTACACTGAGAAATTGACATTGGATTTAAGGGTGGCAGAGAATTGTAGAAAGGCAACTGAAGGTATGGATCATGTTTTTCATCTTGCCGCTAATATGGGTGGTATTGGTTTCATTACAGAGGTTGGTGCAGAAATTATGCACGATAGCGTACTCATGAATACTAATATGTTACAAGCATCATTGAATAATAATATAGAACGATTTTTTTTCTCTTCATCCGCTTGTATTTATCCCACATACCTTCAGGAAGATTCTGATAACCCTGGTTTAAAGGAGGAAGATGCTTATCCTGCAGACCCTGATGATTTTTATGGCTGGGAGAAACTTTACACAGAAAAAATGTGTGAAGCTTATCAAAGAGATTACGATCTAGAGGTTAGAGTTGCCCGTTTCCATAATATCTATGGTCCTGAGGGTACTTATGATGGGGGAAGAGAAAAGTCACCAGCAGCACTTTGTCGTAAGGTAGCACAGACATCTAATCCTGGAACAATTGAAATATGGGGTGATGGTGAACAGAGCAGATCTTATTGTTATATCGATGATTGTATAGAAGGAATCCTCCGTTTGATGAAATCTGATTTTAATCAACCCCTAAATATAGGATCAGACCGTTTAATTACTATAAATGAGATTGCAGATTTAATTATTGACATATCTGGAAAAGATATAGAAAAAAAATATGATCTATCTGCCCCACAGGGAGTTCGAGGACGAAATGCAGATTTAACTCTTATAAAAAAGATTTTAGGCTGGGAACCCCAAATCCCTTTAGAAAAAGGTTTCAATGAAACTTATAACTGGATTAATGAGCAAGTAAATAAATAATAATATTCATAAATATTGTCCATAGTTAATATTTGAACAGCCACCATCTTCATTAAGCTTATCATTGCAATTCACTAACACTTCAAATTCTAAACAGGAAAATATTTCCTCTTTTTTTCTATTTGTTAAATCCAAGTTTGTTTTCTGAATTGGCTATAACATACATTTAATATTGAAAAATTCTCTAAAAAGTTGGATAAATACTATGAATTAGAATTAGATAACTTTTTGGCAGAATAAAGAAGAATAAAGTGGATATTAAATCCCGAAATAACTATCAAACGCTTAAAGACGAGCTTGAAAAGAGTATAAATGTCATTAATCCCATGCTCCAAAAAATAAAGGAAACTACTAACGAGATTGATCAAATGGTCTATGAGTTTTACGGTTTTACTGATGAAGAGATAAAAATTATTGAAGAATCATTATATATTTGATAGAACTATTTCAATAATATTGACCGAATAGGAGTGAGTTTAGATGGAAGAAAATGAAATGAAAATCATGAAAATAGTAAATCAAGCTAATAATGGAATATCTGAAAAAGACTTAGCAGGAAAATTAAAAATTAAATGTCCTATTCTAAGATCCTATATCCACGACCTAAGACATAAAAGACACATTAAATATAATGGAAAAACCGCAGATGGCCACATTATAGAGCTCACTCGTGAAGGAAAAGAGTTAGTAGAAAGAATATAAAAGACCAGTAAATGTGAGCAATATTATTATATGCACTATTATAAACTGTTTTTTGGTGATTATAATCACAAAATCTTTATAAAAAGTATATATCGTTATGAAAATCCATTAAAATTCAATGTATTTAAATAAAATGAGGCTGTTAACTATATATGGTGATAAATATGGGTGAACTATCAATAGCACCAATAAGAAGAATAATAAAAAATGCAGATGCAAATATAAGAATCAGTGAGGATTCAAAAGAAGCTTTAGGAAAAGTTTTAGAACAATATGGAGAAGATATTTCCAAACAAGCAATTCTACTTGCAAAACACGCTGGAAGAACAACTATTAAAGCAGTAGATATTGAACTAGCAATTAAAGAAATAGATTAAATAATACTATTAATTTATTTTTATTTGTTTTTAATGGAAAGATGACATTAGGGTTCCCGGGGGGGGTTCCCTAAATAATCAAATGATATTCTGAAACCTATATTTTAACAGTTATAAAATACAATTATTATAATTAATATCAAATGTCCCCGTTGTGGATTTGAAGGTCAAAAAAACCGTTACATCCATCCAATACGTTCAAAAGACAGAGATTCAGAACCAAAAGGTAAAAAATATCTTACTATCATTGTTACCGAGTACTATTGTCCTGAATGTAAAAAATGGTTTAAAATTTAGTTCATTAAACTTTTGAGTATTCAGTTTATAGAAAATATTAATTAATAAACCCTCCAAGTATTTTATGGAGGGAGATATATGCCAAGAATGTCTTCAGTTTATTTAGAGATAGATGAATTTGAAATTACTGACGTAACTCATCATTATTATGCAAATGGAAAAGCACATTTTAAGTTTAACAGAAATACTAGCAATGATAGAATATACATTCATCTAAAAAGTAAAGAGGATCAAAGGATGAAGTTAATTTATAATGAGGAAAATGATACTATACGAGTTGACTCACATCTCACTCTAATATCAATAACTTGTAAAGATGGAATTATAACAGCAAATATGGAAAAATAGCTTGTTTTTCGAATGATCAATGGATAAAATACATATTCTTTAGATTTACGGATTTCTTAAAGAATATATCAGTATCATTATAAAAAAATATTAATAAAGATTTATTAAAATGATATATCATAATATAATCTAATTTAATTTTTATTTACTATTATTTCTATTATAATGGAGGTATTATCATAGAAAAAAGCGTGAGTGTTCCAAAAACTGTTTTAGAGGATGTTTGGGCAGAAACCTTAAAGAAACTTAAGGATAATCCAGATTTTAACTTGGAAACTGTTGAAAAGATAGAATCCATGGTTCAAGAAGGGATGATAATTCCTAACGATATTATTGATCTTTTAACGGGTTAGGTGTTGTATTCTATGAAACTGCTTGAACTTGAGATTCATAATTTCAGAGGGATAAGAAACCTTACAATTAAACCAGAGGGAAAAAACTTCTTGATCTACGGTCCTAATGGCTCCGGTAAAAGTGCTGTTGTGGATGCATTAGATTTTCTTTTAACGGGACAGATATCCCGTATGACCGGTAAGGGAACCAAGGGTATTACTTTAAAAAAACATGGCCATCATATTGATTATTCAGCCGAAGATACAGATGTTAAAGCAATGGTCCAGATTCATGGTGTTGAAGAACCTATTGAAATTAAACGAAACCTTTCAAGTCCAAATGATTTGATATGTGATGATTCCGTTAAAGAGGTGATAAACCCTGTTTTAGAACTTGCTAGTCGAGGTCAGCATGTTTTAACCCGGCGCGAAATACTTAACTACGTCAATGCCGACTCAAATACACGTGGCAAACAGATACAAACTCTTCTTAAGATTACAGATGTTGAAGAAACACGTATGAAATTATTAAAAGTCAGAAATACTCTAAAAAGTAATTATCAGGCAGCTAAAAATTCCAGAAATACCATATCTGCAGCTATTAATTCTAATGTTGGAATAAATAGCTTTGATGAAGATAAAATACTTGATTTTGTAAATCTAAAAAGGAAAATTTTAGGCAGAACACCCATAGAAGAACTTAAATCAGATAAATTAAAAGAAAATCTAGAATCTCAAAGTTTACCCTCAGATATGGGAATAAACACTCGTTTATTAAAAAATGATATTGATAAACTTCAGATCATAAAATCAGTTGAAAATAGAGAGAATATACGTAATATAGACGTTGAATTACGTGACTTAAAGGCTAAAATATCTTCTGACCACAATATGAAAGATGCATTAGATCATCTTAGACTATCAAGATTAGGATTGGATTTATTAGGTCATGATGGTAGCTGTCCACTTTGTGATACCCTATGGGAAACCGATAATCTTAAGGAACATTTAAAAAATAAGATAGAAGTTCTAACATATGCAGCAGAAAATTTGGATAGAATGATTAAATTATCAGATGAGTTAATCATAGAAGTGAATCAAGTACTTGCAAGTTTGAATGAAATAATAAAATCAGCTGAGATATTAGAATTAAAGGAAGAAATAAACATTTTGAAGAATTGGTTTAATGATTTAGAAATACTTTTATCTGTTCTTGAGGGTGATAACTATCCTGATCCCCGATTTAATGGTCACTTAATAGAAGTTCTTCTAGCACCAGTAAATTTACAGGTTATTTTAGATAATATTTATTCTGCGGCTATTGAAATTTCACCAGAGCCATCTGATGAACAAACTGCTTGGGATAATTTAACCAAGCTCGAGGAGAACCTCAAAAATTATGAAAAGTCAACAAATGATTGTTTAAAATCATTTGAATCATATAAAAAAGGGGAAATTCTTTTAAACACTTTTTTAGAATCTAGAAACTCCATTTTAAATAATTTATTCGCTGAGATTAAAGATCGTTTTGTTGAACTCTATAGGCAACTTCATGGATTTGATGAAATGGAGTTTAATGCCCTTTTAGTTTCAGAAGGTGCAGGAGTAGATTTTAAGGTTGATTTTCATGGCAGAGGAGTAAATCCTCCACATGCACTTCACAGTGAAGGACACCAGGATAGTATGGGTATTTGCTTGTATCTTGCACTTGCAGAAAGGCTCACACAAGGATTTATTGATCTCATAATCTTGGATGATGTGATGATGAGTGTTGATGCACCACACAGAAGAGAGATATGTAATCTGTTAGCTAACTTCTTCAAGGGAAGACAATTCTTTATTACCACCCATGACCAGACATGGGCAAGGCAACTGCAATCAGAAGGTGTTATCACATCCAAGAATAGGATTGAATTCTCTAACTGGACTATTGAAAACGGTCCTTCTATGAATATATTAGGAGATATATGGGAAGTAATAGAAAATGATCTTGATAGAAATGATATACCTTCAGCTGCTGCCAAACTCAGAAGAGGTTCAGAAGAATATTTCAGCCAAGTTTGCGCATCATTACAAGCCCCTGTGAGGTTCAAATTTAATGGCCAGTATGAGTTGGGTGATTTGTTAAGTGGAGCAATGTCTGAATATAAAAGCCAACTTAAACATGCTAAAACCGCTGCAAGATCCTGGGAAAATTATGATGAACTTGAAAGATTAACCGAGATTGAAGACTTTTCAAAGGAAATATTTGAAAAAATAAATTTGGAAAGATGGGCTGTAAATCCAGCTGTACATTTTAATGAAGGGACAGATTTCACACTTGAAGACTTCAAACCAGTTGTTGAAACATTCCATGACCTGTTTTCAATTTTCCAGTGTGATAAATGTGGTACTTTTATACACTTGGTTATTAATGGTCCTCGTGCAGAAGCTGTTAAATGTAATTGTGGAAACATTACATGGAATTTAATGGATAAAAATAATAAAAATATATGAAGAATTGGTCATGTCAAACTAAAAAAATAACTAGTGACCTCATGATGATGTAAAAAGTTAATTAGGACCCAGCTGACAACGCCCAATACATATATATTTAAATCCATTGTTATTCGAGAACTTAAATATCAAGTAGATCTAGCAATTTACAAAATAAATGAAAAAATTATTAAGAATCCAAAAGATCTTTATTTTGATGATCAATCTTAATATTTTAATCAAATTATTTCAAATTATATATTCCAATCTCCTTGAATGGAAGGGTGAAATTTATATAATGAACGAATAATATTTTTGTTAGAAGTTTGATTTCAATTAAAAAAAATTAATAAATCCTATAAAAAATTGAATTGAGGAAAATTTATGCAATGGAAAATATTAGAAACAACAGACAAAGAAAAATTTTATGATGAACTGAATAAATACAAGATCAATGGATGGTATATCCACCTTGAAACCTTCAGAATGGATGGAGATCGTTGTTATATCATCTTATCCAAGGGTTTTGATATATAATGTGATTATATAGAACATATTAATAAATGAGAGAAAAAAATTGTTGGAAAGTAATGGATAAATTTGAACAATTAAATAACAACAATCCTTACTGCAGGCTTATTTTTTATAGGAATAGGAATCAAAAATTTATTCTAGTAGTTACATAAAAAAAATTTAAGAGGAGAAAAAAAATGTTAATCCATAACAAAGTATATAATCACAGGAAAAAACAAAAAAGACTACTTGAAAAACAAAAATTAGCTAAAAAGGGCAAAACAGCAGAAAAACATATTTATTTGGGAAGTTGAATGATAAAACAAAATAAATTATATATTGAATATTTTTTTTAAATAGGATCGAATGAAATTAATAATTTTATAAAAAAATATAATCCAAAGAATATCCCTAGTAATTATAATGATGAATTCAGATATGTAAAAATAAATTAAGAAGATAGTTACATAAAAGTATCAGGGGATGTTAAGAAATGTTTGTAGATTGGGTTTTAATTTCATATATGGATCAATCTGAATTATTATTGAAAAGAAGTGGGAAATTTAATGATAACATTATTATTGGTATTGAAATAAATGAAAAAAATAATCTTATCAAAGTTGCAGTAGATAATGAAAATATTGTAAGTTATCCCATGGCAAATATGGTTAGTTATACTTATTCTCGCCTAAATGAAGAGAAATAATTGTTATACATTTCTTCAAGTAAAAATACAAACTATATGCCAATTTGGTTTAAAAATTTTTTAATAAATTCTATAAATTAGTTTAATTTATATAACTTAAGTATTCTGTTTTTATTTTACTCATAGATTCATATTTGGCTTTCTTATTTAATAGTTCCCCTATTATTAAAGTATTGTCTTGATATTCAAGTGATTCACCACATTTTGGGCATATAAAGTTGTATTCTGAAGCATTTTCATATATGTATCTGTGACCATTGGCCTTACATGCAAAGAACATATTATCTTTTTCATATTTTAGTGATCTTTCAATTTCTTTCAATAAATCTTCGTGTTTATCACTAATTATATCATTTACCTTTTTCTGGTCAAATTTCCAATTATAAATTTCAAAGTTGGTTTCAGGATCCTTAGATCTTTTATATGAAGCTACCCCTGCGTCATATAATTTATTAAGGATCTTTCTTACAATATTTAACTTTATTTCAGTTTCTTCAGCAATAGATTCATCAGATGTTTTACCATTTAATAAACATTCAATAATCGTAATACTATTTTTTTCATCATCTGTGATGTCCATTAATAATTCTTGAACTTGTGAATTTTTTAACATATAAACCCCCATTATAAAAAATTAATTATCTAAAATAATAATTTAAATAGAATTTAAAAATCAAATCCAACTAAAAATATTAGAATCAATTTTTTCCATTTTTGAAAGCTTATAAAATGAATTTCTAGTTATATTTCTTAAATCCAATTCTAGCTGCAATTTCTCTGAAACATTGTCTGCATAACATAAGATTGTATCTTCGAACTAAAGATGAATGATCATTACATCTGCTGCATTTTCTTGAACCCTTTCCGTATTTTTTTGGCAATTTGTCACCTATTTTTGTAAAAATAGCGAATAATTAAAATAAATATTAAAATAAAAAATAAGGCACCGATATTTTTGCTATCACTATATAAAGCTACGTATCAGAATCCAATATTCCATGTATAACAACCAGCTTTTAACAATACATCCGTTAAAATCTTTGTTTACTCCAAAATTCCTATAAATTCATCTAAATAATCCATATAATGAATAAAACTAAAGATTAACTATGTAACTGTACAGGTTCCTATTGATTAAGATAACTGAACATATTCCCTATTGAGATAGAGGTCACATAAGAACAAAATAAAAAAAATAAAATGAATTCAAAAGTTATTCTTTGATGGGGATTGTAAAATAGAATGTTGAACCTTTCCCTAGTTTTGATTCTGCCCAGATGTATCCACCTTGCTGATGTACAATTTTTTGGGCAATTGCAAGCCCAATTCCAGTTCCTTCATACTCGTCACGGGTGTGAAGTCGTTGAAAGATTGTAAATATTTTTTCTAAGTGTTCTGGGGATATTCCAATTCCATTATCTTTTATTGTAAAGAGGTATTGATTTTTTTCTTTTGTTGCAGATATGTGAATTTTAGGTGTTTCTTCGCTTCGATATTTAATAGCATTGCTTATGAGGTTTTGGAACAGTTGAATCATTAATTGTTTATCTGTAATAATTGATGGTAATGAGTCATAAGTAATTTCAGCATTAGTATCTTCTATTGAAGCTGCCAAATTTACATAAACCTCTTGAATAACCTCATTATTATCTACTGTAGTTAAATTTCTTTCTTTATTTGATACTCTTGAATAGATTAGAATATCATTTATCATTGCATCCAATCGTTTTGCCCCATCTACTGCAAATCCTATAAATTCATTAGCGTCCTGATCCAACTGATCACCGTATCGTCTCTCTAATAACTGTAAAAAGCTGGTAATCATACGTAAAGGTTCTCTTAAATCATGGGAGGTGATATAAGCAAATTGTTCAAGCTCAGCATTAGATCTCTCAACTTCTATCAAACTTTCTTTTAATACTTTTTCGGCTTTCTCATGTTCAATGCGTAATCTGAGGGATGCAAGTCCATAAGATATATCATCTGTTAACTCTTTAAGTAAATCTATTTCTTCTTCTGAAAATGGACTAGGTTCTTTTGAATAAATATTCAATGCACCAAATACTCTATTATCATTAATAAGTGGTAGAACGATTGAAGATGCGTAACCACGTTTGGTGGCTTCTTGACGCCAAGGTTTGAATTTTGGATCTGTGAACATATTTTCACAAATATAAACATTTCCTGTTCGAATAGCAGTGCCTGTAGGTCCTTGGCCACGTTCTGTATCATCACATGTGATATTCAATGTTTTAAGATAATCTTCTTCAAAACCAGAATATGCTACGGGAAAAACTTTCTTACTTTCTTCTTCTGTAAAACCTATCCAAACCATTGAATGACCACAGTCTTCAATTATAATTCTACAAACTTCATCCAAATAAAAATCTTCATCATTAGCATGCATCATCGCAAAACTACTATCTCTAAGTGCCATAAGGGTATGATTAAGTTGATCATAATTTTTCAAGACTTTTCTAAGATTCTCATTAGATATCTGGAGCTCCTCTGTAGTGTATCTTAATTCTTCATTTGAGGTTTGAAGCTCTTCACTTGTGGATTGTAATTCTTCATTTGAGGTTGTTAGTTCTTCTGTAAGTTGTTGTTCACTTTCTAAAAGCTTCTGATTATGTTCTTCACTTTTTTTAAGTTCTGTAATATCTGTATTAGTACCAAACCATCGTAAAAGTTTACCTTGCTCATCTCTAATTGGAGTAACCCTCGTTAGGAACCATCTATAGTTCCCATCCTTCCCTTTTAATGGGAATATGTTATCATATGGTTTTCCCGCTTTGATATTCGATGCCCAGTCATCTGTAATAGACTCTACATAGTCAGGGTGATGAACTTTTTGCCAGCCCCATCCTTGCATTTCCTCTAATGTTGTACCAGTATAATCAAACCATTGCGTATTATACCAAAATATCCAACCTGTGGCATCTGCCATCCATGCCAAATTAGGAATATTATCAGCAAGATCATGGAAACGCTCTTCACTTTCCTCCAGCGCTTTATTTATTTGTAATAATCTATTTCCTTGATGGATAAGTTCTTCATTGGATACTTGAAGCTCTTCACTTGTGGATTGTAATTCTTCATTTGAGGTTGTTAGTTCTTCTGTAAGTTGTTGTTCATTCTTTAAAAGCTTCTGAGTAAGCAATTCAGCATGTTTTCGGTCAGTGATATCTGTGTTTACACCAAGTACACGAATGACACTGCCTTGGTTATCATAAATAGCCCCGCCTTTGGCCGATAACCAATGTATATCTCCTGAATTGTGGAATATACGGAATTCTAAATCGAATGGCTCGTTTTTTGCAATTTTATTATCTCTTTCGACTTCGATTTTTTCAATATCATCAGGGTGAGTTAACTGACGCCAATCTTGATATGTTTTTATTGTTCCGGGAGTCAAGCCGTATAATTGCTCGAGTTCGGGGGTAAAATGAAGTTCATCTGTGATTGTATTCCAATCCCATATGCCTACATTGCCTAGGTTTTGGGCTAGACGCAATCGTTCTTCACTTTCCTTTAAATTTTCTTCAGTTTTGTTACGTTCAGTAATGTCGTGACCTATGTTGAGTATTATTGGTTCATTGTTAATTGTTATGTGTCTGGCAGAATATTGAACGTTGATTAATGATCCGTCTTTCCTTCTAACCCTTAGTTCATAATTAGATACGCTCTTTTTTCCTCGTGTTGCATCAATATAGGCGTTACGTTCCTCGGAAGTAAGTAAATTAAGTTCTATTGATGTATGTCCAATAGTTTCTTCTCGTGAATAACCGATCTGATTTAGATATTCTTGGTTACAATCGATAATTTTTGAATCAGATAATGTTGTTAGAACTATAGCATCTGGGTTCAATTCATATATTGTAGATAACATTTCTGAATATTGTTGAAGTTCTTCATTAGATTTATGGAGTTCTTCGCTCGTGGATTTTAATTCTTCATACGAAGTTGTTAACTCCTCTGTAAGTTGTTGTTTCTTCTCTAAAAGTTCTTGTTTAAGTTTTTCAGATATTTTACGTTCACTGATATCAGTGATAAATGAATAATAATACTCAGGTGTGCCATTTTCATTTTTTACTATATGCATCAATAGTTCAATTGGTACTCTGGTCCCATCTTTCCTTATATACTCTTTTTCGTACCTTACTGGTTGTCCTGTGCGTTGAAGTTCTTCAAGTTTTTCGTTTTCCATATCCCTGAATTCATGAGGAGTGAGAATTTCAGACCAATCTGTACTTTTGAGCTCTTCCATTGAGTAACCAGTAAGCTCCTCAAATGTTTTATTAACAAGTCCCAATTGTCCATTGGGATATCCTACACTAAAGGGCTGAGAAGAATTTTCAAGTAAATTAGCGAGTAATGCTTCATTTTTTCTAATTTTTTCCAATTCATCTACATTTTTAATATTAGCATCAGCTTTGACCATATAGTTCCCCAGAATTATTTATATTAAAATAATTTTGAATAAAATATCTATGAAAATATTCTCATTTATAATTGTCTGAATTCGGAATCAAAAATTCATGAAAAACGGACTAAATGTTCCTTGTAAATAAATAGTCCTCCTTTTATCTAATGCGAAACATATCAATAATATTCGCTATAAAGAATAATCGAATTATATGCATAAATAATTGTTTTTAACTTTATTTTCAGGATTAGGGGAGAGATAAATGAGAATTTTAAATTTCAACATACGATTCGGTGGGGAGAAACGTACCTACAAAATAGTGGATTACTTGTTAAACAATGATTTTGATATGATCGTACTTACAGAATTTATTAAAAATGATAATGGTAAAGAAATTATAGCTAAATTAGTTGAGAAAGGGTATAAAACTCAACCATCAAATGAAAATGGTGAGTTAGGTTCATTTATTGCAAGTAAAGAGGAATTTATAACCAAGAATGTTGAGGATAGATGGGTTGAAGTTTATATTCCCCTCATGGATTTATATGTGCTTGGAGTATATGTTCCAGACAAGTCAGGATCTCAAAAGAATTTATTCTGGAAGAAAATATTAGATTACGCTGAGAAGCATGTTGAAAATAAAGTACTGATAACAGGTGACTTTAACAGTTGCACCAAAGAAGATTCTTCAAATAAAACAGAATACAATGCCAAGGATTTAATGAAACTAGAAGAATTAGGATACATAGACTTGTGGAAGTACAATGGAACAGAAGAGTCTAAAGGATATACTTGGTTTCACTACTCTGGAACTGGGTTCAGATTAGATTATGCATTCGTTTCATCAAAGCTTGCTGAAACATTAGAGGATGTATCAGTTTATTCAGATTCTCAAATCAGGGAGTCTAAAATATCTGATCATTCACCGTTGGTTGTAATTTGAAAAAAATATTAAATCTTCCATAATTACTTTTTTATATAAAATATTTATATTATTTGAATCAGCTAAAAAAAGTCTTTTTTTATGAAATACCTTTGTGGAATATTTATTATTTCATCTATTAAAAAATTAAAAAAAAGAAATAAAAAGGTTATTCAGTTCCATAAACTGTTATTTTACCTTTAACAAAACTACCACCATAATAAAAGCCACCATGGGATGTGAAATTCTGTTCACCAGAAATAGTTTTACCCGGGCCTGCTTCTAAATATTGATTATCAAAACCTATTGGAGATTGTCCACTATTAGGATCAATATTATCACTTGAAACTCCCATATTACCATTAGAACCCATTCCATAAGAATTGGCCCCTGTTAAGTTATAAACTACCCTTACTTTTGTTACATTATCAGGAATATCAAAAATTATACCTTTACTGCCAAAAACTGACATACTTTCAAGTGATGAAACATTAAATTCCTTTATTACAGTTTCTTTTGCAGGAGTACTTGTGCATCCTGAAAAAGCAACAACTAATACAATTATTAAAGCCCCAATTCCCAAACCTATATTCTTATTCATTGTAATCCCTCCTATATTGGTATATGTATAATATACTAATATATAAATCTAATTTCTAATTCCTGTTGCTAATCATAGGACTTAGGACATATAATACCATTTGAACAATTTTATAGGTTTAGCATGTTTTTATAGGAGTTAATACATAAATAGTATTTATATATTCAATTTAAATTCAAAATCTAAAAATATTATTGTATTCATAGGCCAATAACTAGGATAAGTAAAGAAACTATGGAACAGATATCATCCTAAAAATTTTTCCAAAAATATTTTTTTTATTTTACAACTAAATACAAAAGGTTTTTTAATAAAAACAAGGATTTATTGACCTTTTTCACATCAACTGATTTAAAATTCCAAAAAAACAAATAGGGTTATTAACAAACAATATTATTAGTTGTTCATAATGGCAGATGTTAAAATTCTATTAGTAGAAGATGAGAACATAGAAGCCGTGGATATTAAGCGAACATTGGAATCCTTTGGTTATGAAGTTCTATATGTCGCATCCAGTGGCGAAGAAGCTGTAGAGAAAGCTTTAGAAATAATGCCAGATCTTATTTTGATGGACATAATTCTTAAAGAGGATATTGATGGTATTGAAGCTGTTTCCAATATTAAAGACAGAAATATACCTGTTATTTATTTAACTGCTCATTCTGAAGAGTCCACAATTGAAAGAGCTAAACTCACAGAACCCTATGGATATATAATAAAACCATACGACCATACAGAACTTAAATATGCCATAGAACTCGCAATCTACAAAAACCAGATGGAAAAAGAATTAAAAGAAAGTGAAAAAAAGTTTTATCTTCTTTTTGAAAATAGTCCACTCCCATATCAATCTTTAGATGAAAATGGATTTTTATTAGATATTAACCCCGCTTGGCTTGATATTTTAGGATACTCCAAAGATGAAGTTATTGGCAAAAACTTTGCCGATTTCTTAGCACCAGGATATAAAGAACATTTTAAAAAGAATTTCCCACATTTTAAGAATGCAGGCGAAATACATGAAGTCGAATTTGAAATGAAACATAAAGATGGTTCACAAATCAATGTTTCATACGAAGGAAAAATTGGATACAATGAATTGGGAAACTTCAAACAAACACATTGCATTTTCCACGACATCACCCAACAAAAAAAAGCTGAAAAAGCTCTCAAAGTGAGTGAGAATAAATATCACGCCATTTTTGATAATGCAAGTGACGGAATATTTCTAATGAAAGGGGAAAATATCATAGAATGTAATGAAAAAACCCTGGAGATCTACAAAGTGACCCGGAAACAGATAATAGGTCAAACACCCTATGATTTTTCCCCTGAACTACAACCAGACGGAACAAGATCTAAAGATAGGGCTATTGAACATATTAAAAAGGCTTTGGATGGTTATCCTCAACATTTCAATTGGAAACATCTCAGTTATGATGGAATACCTATTTATTCCGAAATTACTTTAAACCGGATAAAAATTGAGAATGAATACTTAATACAAGCCATAATAAGGGATGTCACTGAACAAGAAGAAGCAAAAAAGGTTTTGAAAGAATCAAAACAACGTTTAACGGATATTATTAACTTTTTACCGGATGCTACTTTCGCAATTGATCTAGAAGGGAAGGTTATTGCTTGGAACAACTCTATTGAAAAGATGACTGGCACTCTCAAAGAAGATATCATTGGTAAAGGAGATCATGCATATTCCATACCCTGGTATGGGGAACGTCGTCCAATCTTAATAGACCTTATTAAACTAGGAAACCCCGAATTTCGTGAGAAGTATGAATATATTCACAAACAGGGCAAAACTCTGTATGCAGAAGTATTTGTACCTTCAGTATACGATGGACGAGGTGCTTATCTCTGGGTGACTGCTTCACCACTTTTAAACAGTAAAGGAGAACAATATGGAGCTATTGAATCTGTCCGAGATATCACGGAACGTAAAAAAGCTGAAATTTCCCTTAAAAAAAGTGCAGAACGATTCCGTGCCGTAGCAGAATCCGCTATAGATGCCATAGTAACTACCGATGAAAATGGAAAAATAATCTTTTTCAACCATAGCCTAACCAAAATCTTCGGCTATACAAAAGAAGATTTAACTGGTAAACCATTAACCATCCTCATGCCCATCCGGTACCATAAAAACTATCTAATATCACTACAAAAGTTCAAGGAAAGTGGTAAACACAGAATTATCGGCAAAACAGTGACTACAATAGGATTAAAAAAAGATAAATCTGAATTTCCCTTTGAAATGTCGCTGTCCGCCTGGAAATCAGAGCAAAAAATATACTTCACATCTATCATAAGAGACCTATCTGAACGTCAAAAAGCTGAAAAAACTTTGAAAGAATCAGAAACCTATTACAGGACAATGTTTGAGAATACTGGAACTGCAACAATAATCATTGACAAAGACATGACAATATCCCAGGCAAACACACAAGCTGAAAAACTTTCTGGCTATTCTAAAAATGAAATAGAAGGCAAAAAAAAATGGACAAACTTCATAGTCAAAGAAGAATTAGATAGACTAAAAGGATATTATGCTTTACGAAATGGACCAGACGTACCTCCCAGGCAATATGAAACCAAATTTAGGGATAAACACGGAAACATAAAAAATATTCATGTAACAATTGCCACCATCCCAGGTACACAAAAAGAATTGGCATCCATCTTAGACATCACTGAAAATAAAAAGGTAGAAAATGCTCTAAAAGAGAGTAAAAAGAAATATAAAACCCTTTTTGAATCCAATCCGAATTACACAATACTTATCGGTTCGAATGGTGTAATCCTAGATTATAATGGGGCAGCAGAGCAAATAATCGGAATTTCAAAAGAAAAATTGGTTGGAAAACATTTCATGGAATTAGAAATTTTCCCAGAAGATGAATTAGACTTGCTTGAAAAAAAATTTTCACATTTATTAAAGCATGAAGATATAACTCCTTTTGAAACCCGAATCAAAGATAAAAATGGCGAAATCCGACATGGAGAAACTTCATTAACCATTATAAAGAAGGATAATATGCCGGGTTATATTCTTGTGATTTTCAGCGATATTACAGAACGTAAAAAGGCTGAAAAAGAACTTCTTGAGAGTGAAGGACTTTTACGTGGTCTTTTTGATAATATGCCTAGTGGAATTTCAGTTTATCAAGTACAAAATGATGGATCAAATGGTAGTGATTACATTATTAAAGAATTTAATGTTGCCAGCCAGAAAATTGAAGGTATGACGAGAGAAAATGTTATCGGTAAAAGTCTCAAGGATATTAGACCTGAAATTGATGAATATGGTTTAATTCCTATTTTTAAGGAGGTCTGGGAGACTGGAAAACCTATTCAATATCCGGCAAAAATCTATGTAGATGAGAAATTTGCTAACTATTATCAAAACTATGTTTTCAAAGCCCCCACAGGTGAAATAGTAGCCATTTATGAGGATGTGACAAAACAGGAAAATGCTAAAGAAGCATTGAAGAAACAAACTGCGGAAAAGGTTCATGCTAATATTCTGCTTGAAGCAGAAATAAAAGAACGTAAAAAGAAGGATAAAATTATCCAAGATAATGTCAGAAGACTTAATATTGCTTTAGAATCGGCTGATATGGGTGCTTGGGATTTAGATCTGGTAAATGATACTACAATCAGGACACTTGATCACGACAAGATATTTGGTTATGATACACTTTTACCTGAATGGGATACAAAAATCTTCTTCGAACATATTTTACCTGAAGATCGTAAATATGTCCAACAAAGATTTGAAAAATCTTATGATACTAAAAAATTATTTTTCCAATGCAGAATCATTAGGGCAGATAAAGAAATACGATGGATCGAAGTATACGGTAACGTTTATAATGACGAGAAAGATGTTCCAATCCGGATATTAGGAGTGATTAGTGATATAACAGAACGTAAAGAAGCTGAAACTCATTTACTAAGAGCTATAGATGAGAAAGAGATGTTATTACGGGAAATTCATCATAGGGTTAAAAATAACATGCAGATTATTTCCAGCTTCCTAAGTCTTCAATCTTCCCAAGTCTTTGATAAAAGAGATACTAGTCTTTTTATCAATGTTCAAGACAGGGTTAAATCAATGGCACTCATACACGATAATTTATACCAATCCGAAGACATCTCAAGCATCCAAATTAAAGAATACATACTAGCCCTTACCTCTCAACTATTCGCAACATACTCAACACTTTCTAAAAACATCAAACTCATTACCGATATTATGGATATAACACTCAATATGGAAACAGCCATACCCCTAGGACTAATTATTAGTGAAATGGTCACCAATAGCCTTAAACACGCTTTTCCAAATTCAAAAGGCGAAATATCCATATCATTACATACCAAAGATGAAGAAACCGAACTAATAGTAAATGATAACGGAATAGGAGTACCAAAAGACTTTGACATCCAAAAACCCAAAAAACTGGGACTACAACTACTAAAAACCCTAGTAGAACAACTCGAAGGCACAATCAAACTCGACCAAAACGAAGGAACAACATTTAAAATCACATTTAAAGAACTAAAATATAAAGAAAGGATATGAAGAAGAGTTTTAAAATGGAATATTCGAATAAAACTAAAGAACAACTTATAGATGAACTAGAAAATAAGTTGCAAAGAATTTCAGAATTGGAAGAATTATATGCTAAATCTATATTAAATGAAGATGAATTGAAGGCTTCTGAAGAAAGGATGAAAATATTATATGAATATGCACCAGATGCTTACTATTTAAGCAACATTAAAGGAGAACTTGTCGATGGTAATAAGGCCGCAGAAAAAATGGTGGGTTATAAAAAAGAAGAATTAATTGGAAAAAATTTTTCAGATTTAACAATACTACCAAAAAATCAACTTCCACTAGCCTTAAAAAATCTAGCTAAAAATGCTTTAGGATTCCCCACAGGACCAGATGAATTCATTTTAACCCGGAAAGACGGTAAAAATATCACAACCGAAATCGCAACTTATCCAGTAAAGATAAAAGGCCAAAAACGAGTCTTGGGGATTGCAAGAGACATAAGAGAATGTAAAAAGACTGAAAAAGCCCTTCAAGAAAGTGAAGAAAAGTACAGATGGAGGGAAAATCGTCTAAAGATAGGTATGGACATTGCTAAACTCGTTTACTGGGAATATGATGGGGCATCTGACATGTTCACCTTCGATGATCAGTTTTACGCACTTTATGGCACCACTGTAGACGACGAGGGAGGTAATCAGATGTCTTCTGAGGAATATGCAACCCGTTTCGTTCCTCCTGAAGAACAAACCGCAGTGGAAGTAGAAGTTGCCAAGGCTGTGGAATCTTATGATCCAAATTATGAAAGTTCAATGCAACACTGGATTATAAGGGGTGATGGAGAAAGAAGATATTTGATAGTGCGTATAAAACTCAGATTTGATGAAAATGGCCGGAAAATCGGACATAGAGGTGTGAATCAGGATATAACTGAACAAAAAATGGCAGAGGATGCTTTGAAAGAATCTGATCGGCGTTTAGCTGAAATTATAGAGTTTCTTCCTGATGCTACTTTTGTTATTGATGTTAATAGTAAGGTCATTTCCTGGAACAGGGCAATTAAAGAAATAACTCAAGTCAATCCTGAGGAAATTTTGGGAAAAGACAACTATGAATACGCTTTACCAGTTTATGGAAAGCGCCGGCCAATGTTAATTAATATGGTAAATTTATCTGAAGATGAAATACAAAAAAAATACGGAAATTATGAAAAGAAGGATAACGTATTAACTGCTGAAACTGAAATCTCTTTAAAAGGGGATGTTCGAACTTTCTGGGTCAAGGCAGTGCCTTTCCACAATATTAATGGGGACTATGTTGGTGCTATCGAGGTTCTTCGAGATATCACTGATCTGAGGAATGCAGAAAAAGAAATTAAAAAGTCTCTGGAAGAAAAGGAGATGCTCCTCAAGGAAATTCATCACAGGGTCAAGAATAATTTGATGATCATAAGCAGCCTCCTGAACCTTCAGTCAGGTTATATAAAGGATAAAGCATCCAAGGATATTTTTAAGGAAAGTCAGAACCGTGCACGGTCAATGGCACTCATACACGAACGATTATACCAATCAACTGATCTTAAAAGGATAGATTTTGGTGAATACATCACTTCATTGGCCACTGAACTTTTCCATACCTATGTGGCCGATCCAAGTCTTATTGAACTAAAAATTAATGTTGAAGATATTTTTCTAGATATCAACACTGCAGTACCCCTAGGTCTGATAGTGAATGAACTCATCACTAACAGTCTAAAACATGCCTTTCCAGAAGGTAAAACTGGAAAAATCAATGTTGACTTCCATCCAATAGATGAGTATTACGAATTCACTGTAAAAGATAATGGAATAGGATTTCCAGAAGATTTAGATTACCAAAACACAGATACACTCGGTTTACAAATGGTAAACAGTTTAACAGATCAAATAGATGGTGAAATCATTCTTGAAAGAAGTAGTGGCACTGAATTTAAGATCACATTTATTGATTCTGTAGTATAAAGAGCGACTTGGAATGTAATAATAGGGTGATTAAATGGTTAAAGATTCATTTGAAGATATTCTTGAGAGCATCACTGACGCTTTTTTTTGCTCGATAACAACTTGGTTTTTGAATATTTCAATAGGGCAGCTGAGGATATGTTAGGACGTAAACGAGAAGAAGTTTTAGGTAAATACATTTTTGATGTTTTTCCGGAAGTTAAAGGTTCTATTTTTCAAAAGAAATATCAGGAAGCTCTAAAAGAGAAAAAAGAGATTCAATTTGAAACTTATTTCCCGGAAAAACCCTATGAAAACTGGTATAATGTTAGAGTTTATCCTAAAAAGAAGAATGGAATATTGGTTTTTTTTCAGATAACAACCAAACAAAAGAATGAAGAAGAGAAGTTTATTAATGCACTTGAAGAATCTAAAAAATTACAAAATAAATTAACAGCATTACTTGAGAGTTCTAAATCTATCTTAAAATACAAAGAATTAGAAGACTCGGCCAAGGCAATATTTGAATCTTGTAAAGATTTAATAGGTGCCCAAAGTGGATATGTTGCTCTTTTGAGTGAAGATGGTTCTGAAAACGAAGTTTTATTCCTTGATTCTGGGGGTTTAACTTGTAATGTTGATCCAGAGCTCCCTATGCCCATTCGAGGACTGCGAGGAGAAGCTTACAGCAAAGCTGATGCAGTGTATGATAATGACTTTTCTAATAGTGAATACATAAAATACATGCCTCCAGGACACTCTCCATTGGAAAAGGTCTTATTCGCACCTCTGATAATTGATGGTAAGGCTGTGGGCATTATGGGAATTGCTAATAAAGAATCAGATTTTACAGATGATGATGCTCAAACCGCATCTGAATTTGGTGAACTTGCAGCCATAGCACTTATGAACAGCCAAACCCTAGAAAAACTTGAAAAAAGTTTAGAAGAAGTCGAAAGGTCCAATGCTGAACTTGAACAATTCGCTTATGTGACATCACACGATTTACGTGAACCTTTACGGATGATATCAAGTTTTTTACAGTTATTAGAGCGTAGATATGCAGATAAATTGGATGAAGATGCCAATGATTTTATTGGGTTTGCTGTTGATGGAGCTAAACGCCTTGATGATCTGATAAATGATTTACTTATTTATTCCCAAGTAAATAGCAAAAGAAGAGAATTTAGCTCTGTTAAACTTGAAGGAATATTAGAAGAAACATTAACTAATTTAAAGGTTGCAATAGATGAAAATAATGTAGTTATAACCCATGATCCTTTACCTATTATATATGGAAATGACCAGTCCATGATTCAGTTATTCCAGAATCTAATTGGAAATGCTATTAAATATCGAAGCGATGAAACTCCAAAGATCGAAATATCTGTTAAAAAAGAAGATAAACAATATCTGTTTTCTATAAAAGATAATGGAATTGGGATAGATCCAAAACACTTGGAAAGGATATTTACTATATTCCAACGTCTCCACTCAGATCGTGAATATGAAGGAACAGGAATAGGACTTGCAATTGCACAAAAAATAGTAATTCAACACGGTGGACAAATATGGGCTGAATCCGAACTTGGAAAAGGATCTACATTCTACTTCACTATACCAAACCAATAAATCATATTTAAATATTTATATTAATTTTTAAATATATAATTATAAGTGAAGGTGTTTGATGGGTCAATGTTAAATTCCTATTATACTCTTGCAATAATCTATGATAAATCAGTTTTATCATCGGAAGATTACTGATTTTCCTCTATTTCTTTTATTTGATTTTGAACCTCTTCTAAACCTATCTCCCAATGTCTTAATTCCATTGTTCCATAATCTTCATTTTTAATCCAACTTCGTTTTACAGCTTTTAAATCTACTTTAGAATCATATATTTCCGGCTTATACGTTTCATTATAATCTTTAATAAGCAACAATATTTTTTCTAATAGTTTCAATTCTTCGATATCATCCATATTAATACTCCTCTAAAATTAGTAACACCTAATATAATACTTGAATCTGAAACATATTATTCTTAACATTGAGAACATAAAAAATTCTGAATTTAAATATGACAACCAAATCCTAATTGATAGACTAGGATATAGATCAGAATCCTATTTTTTCCTATTTTTTTATTTTAAATTGTAATATTGAAAATGGTTATACTCATATCTAAAAATGCATGGATATACAATGAAATTGATGATGAAATTAGAGAAAAAGTATTATTATTTTTAAGTTATTGTAAACATATCATGCAAAATCTGCTAACAATCAACATTAAATCCATCAAAATTTAGGAATCACCCACTCTATTGTGGACATATTAAGTTAGTATACAGGCAAAATACTATTTCAAAGTCAATAGTTTATATTTTTTGGCTATTCATAGACTAGTATTTAAGAATTAAACTATTTTTCTTTTTTATGATTGAAATCCATTCAAAATTATGGATGTAATATGTCATTATCTACCTTCTTTTGTTTTAATCTCTTAATACTTCGCTTTTTTGTTCGCTATTAATTTGGAAAGGAAGCACAGATGATATTTTTTTTGCATATTAAACTACTGCATCTTTATAATAATTAAAAATTGCAATGGAGAAAACGTTCACTTAATCTATCACTCGCTTAATTAAGAAATTAATTATAAAATAGTGGGTTAACATAATATCTATTATTGTTGCTATAGACTAAGTCTTTGTTCTATAGGTTTTATTTAATGGTATACTGTTTTATTATATTTACATTAATTAATTTGGTATAATCTATAGTATGTACATCATTTAATCATAGGTTACGTTATTTTCAGAGGTGTTAATTTATACAGAAATTTCATTTGCTATTTGAAAATTTCATCCGGCAAGCTAGCAATCAAGAAAGAGAAAAAAAAGTATTTTAGGAACCTGTTTTGAATTTGAATATGTATGCAGCTGTTAGGTTGTTGCCTGCGTAGTATTTGATTGCAGTTTTGATTATTGTGATAAGATTACACTATTTTTCATTTTTCTTCATGATATTCTTCTTCTGCATTTATGTTCCAGATATTTTCTTTTGATTTTATATCATTTTTTATGTTTTCTACTGCGGTCATTGCTGTGAGCATGGAATGGTCCATATTGTTGTAACGGTGCATTCCATTTCTTCCTATTAGAAAAAGGTTTTCAAACTGGTTCGTGAAATTTTTAATGATATCGAACTTTTTATAGGTTCCAAAGTATGCAGGATAAGTCTTTTGGACTTTTATGACTACACTATCAATTACCTCATCTGCATTTATGATGTCAATTTTTTCTAATTCTTTGATAGCAAAATCTGTGAAATTTTCATTAGACATGTTCCACATTTCGTCCCCTTCGTTGCAGAAATATTCAAGACCTATCCATACTTTAGAGTCATCTTTTACAAGATATGGGCTCCAATTATTGAATATTTGAAGTCTACCTATCTTCACATCCCTTTCTTGAATATATATCCAGTTGTCAGGAACTAAATCGTTAACCGTAATCATTTTGGTTTCATTTTTGATTTTCAATTCATTTAGAAGGAGGCCTGCTATTATGAAATCACGGTACATTAAACCTTGTGCAACTTCGGAAACATCATAAGGTAACTTTTTTTCAAAAGAATTTATTAAATCTTTAACTGGCATAGTTGATAAGAAGTAATCCCCCCCAATCCTCTTAAATTCACCTGTAAACTCATCCAAAACTTTAATCGCATCTAACTCATTTTCTTTGCTTTCTATTCCTACAACCTTATTTCCATGATGTATTTCTCCACCATTTTCTATAATGAGCTTTGCAACTTCCTCCCACAACTGGCCAGGACCATGTTTTGGATACATGAATTGACCTATTAAACTTGTCTCAACATTCTTCTGAGATATAGAACTATCACGTGTGAATCGCTTTTTGAAAGCATGAAATATTGCATTTGTTATAGAAAGGCCTTTTATCCGTTGAGATCCCCATTCTGCTGTAATTTGGATACATGAAACACCCCAAACCTTTTCTGTATAATCCTTAAAAAATGTACGATACAATTCAACACCGAATCTATTTATAAAAAAGTCTTCAAGGGATTTTTCAGGTTTTATCTGACTAAATGATGTTTTAATATAACTTAAACCTATTTTAACAGTTCTTTTAATTCCTAAATTAGCGAATGTATTGTAATTTAAGGATATAGGATAGTTAAAGAATTTTCTAAGAAAAAAAATCCGTGACAACCTGCTACGATTAAGCATCACTTCATCAATCTTCTCAGGATCTGGTGCAGGGAACGTTTTTGTTTTAACAGACCCTATATCATGTTTAATAGATTCATTTGATATTGGTATTTCCCTTCCAACTGCAAGATCATCCTTTGCAGGAGCACCTTGAAGTGGTAAAATATTCATCCACCAATCAATAACTCTTTCTGATTTAGAAAAAAATCTATGACCTCCAATATCGATCCTGTTACCTTTGTAATTAATAGTCTTAGATATACCTCCAATATCATTACTTTTTTCGTAAATAATTGGTTTTATATCTGTCTTATCGAGTAGTTCATAGGCTGCTGTCAGTCCTGCTGGACCTGCACCTATAATAATCGCTGTTTTTTGATTTTCTTGTTTATTAAGCATTAATCTTCCTCATTAAAAAAATACTTTTAATCTCTGAATAAAACGAATTTTCTTGCAAAAAAGTTCCAGAATAATATTATAACTGCAGCAAATATCTTGGATATTAAATAATATATTTGAAGATCCTGTGTAAAAAACCAAATAAATATTTCGTTTAATCCGAGTCCTACTATCCCAATAAGTGCAAAAATTCCAAATTCAATGTGTCTATTTTTTAATTTCCTTTTGTTAAAAACCCAGCTTATACTCAGGAAGTAGTTAGCTATTAATCCTAAAATGAATGCTATTCCTGCAGAAATCAGATAATAAATGCCAAAAAAATCAGTTAATATAAATAAAGATAAAAAATCGACTATGAAAGCAGCTCCTCCCACAAAGAGGTATCTAAACATTTGGATATGAGTTTTGTTAGTTTCATCTTTCAATAACCTTTTACTTATATTTTTAATTGCAAGCTTCATTTTCCACCTTATTACATAGCTTTTTTAATGAATTATTGAGTTATAATTAATTATATTTTGATTTAATTATTAAAAAAATTAATTATATAATAATTAAGAGAATTAAATTAATATTTTATAATCCACCTTTTACTTTATAAATCCTTAAATTTGCTATATTACCATTGTTCACTTGTGGAAATCTAGCTAATAATACCCCATTGCTCGAATTTCCCCAAACAAAATTATAATCTATTCCATATTTCTTAAATTCTGCATTAAGATCATTATCGGTCATGTTAGGTTTTGAGAATCCATATTAACTTGTAACCTAAAAAATATGAAAGTGCTAATGTTTCATCATAATACCCATCAAACAAGTTTCCATTTTGATGCAATATTACCACTAACATCATGTTGGTTATTTAGAGTCTCACCCCAAATATAATTGTTTATCACATGTATTTTGAATTAATACAATGCTTTTTATGAATTAATAGATAAGTTAATTTATGCAAAGTTACATGGCTATTTTGAAGAAGAGTTCCAAAAAACATAATATTATTTTTTTAATGTTCCTAGTCATTTTTTGGATATTAGGGGTTTATTTGCTTAAATATTACCAGTATTCGATATCAGGTCAAGACTTAATTAGTGTAATCTCAATAGGTCAGTTATATGCTGAAGGAGATTTGCATAATGCAATTAATGGTTATTGGGGCCCACTTTTTTCATGGTTGTTAGTACCATTTCTCTTATTTAAATCATCACAATTTTTTGCTTTATATTCAACAAAAATTTTATCTTTGATTATAGGTTTTTTTACTTTAATTGGGATAAGATTTTTATCTTATCGATTTGAGATGGATGAGAAAATTAGGTTATCAATCTTATTTTTAATGATTTTTGTAGTGTTGTATTTTTCATTAATACCATCTTTTTTTCCTATGGATTTGTTATTATTATGTTTCTTAGTTTACTACTTATATTTTATATTTGACCCAAATTACTCTGATAAATTATTTAACGGGTTTGTGTGTGGAATTTTAGGTGCAATGGCTTATTTGACTAAAGAATATGCTTTACCCTTTTTTATTGTTCATTTTGTATTATTTAATATGTTTCACTATGTAAATGATATTTCAAGAGTAAAAAGGAGAAAAATATTAAAAAACTTTGCTATTGGGATTGTAGTTTTTTTTATCATAGCTGGAGCTTGGAGTGCTATTATAAGTGACAAATATGGAAAGATAACAACAGGAACTGCTGGACAATATAACTACGAATTAGTAGGGCCAGATTCTCAAGGGATTCCTATGTGGAATGGATTTATGAAACCAACTAATGATAAAGCCATTACCACTTGGGAAGATCCATCCTATGATAAACTCATAAAATGGAGTCCTTTCCACTCAGTAAAAAATTTTATATTTCAACTAACGATAATAGGCAACAATATCATCAAAACTATAGGAATTATCCAAACTTTTTCTATCTTTGCAATATTGATTCTTATAGCGTATATTGTTGTTTGTATTCAACCACCGCGGAAACTCATCTCGGATACTGATTATTTATATCCTTTAACAACGATATTGCTATTTATTGGAGGATACATTCTTGTTTTTGTAGAATTTAGGTATCTAATTCTTGTAAACATTTTGCTGATTTTGATGGGAGGTTATTTGATTAATAAATTATTTAAGAAAACATCACTCACAGATATTGGAAAAATAGTTTTAATAATATTATTTATATCCTCTTTCATTTTGTTACCAGTAACCTCTATAACTCAAGAGATTAATGAGGGAATGTATATTTATAATCTGAGTAATATTTTGAGTAATCAGTATAACATACATGGTAATCTAGCATCAAATGGGGAAAATAGTCAATATTACACATCAGAAGGTGTAGCATACTTTCTAAATAGCCCGTATTATGGTACAAATTTGATTAATTGGAAAATTAGCAGCGATAGCGAATTAGAAAATAACTTCATAAAGTATAAAATAGATTATTATCTTCTTTGGGATAATTCAACAGCTAATATTAATCTTTTATCCAAATATAAGGAAGTAACTAATGGGACAATAGCTGGTTTAAAAGTTTATGCAATAAACGGAAGATAATATAGATTTAATTTATATTTTTTAAATTATTTATAATTCTATCAAATTCTTTACAATACCAAAAGGTTAAAAAATTTGAAATAAATATTAATTCCTCTTATATTTCTTGAGTTATCTTAAATTAACAGCAGCTCTGTGTAAATAACATAGTAAGTGAGTAAGTGTATAAATGAGTAAAGGCGTAAATGAGTAAACACATTATTTATAAGTAAAATTATAAGTATGGGTCATGATCTTAGCAACCGATACAGATTCATTGAGAAAGTAAGTATGATTGCAAAATACTATATTGAAGTCAATAGTTTTAATAATATTCTAAATAATTATAAATTTAATCATCAACACACTGAAAATCGCATGGAACGATTTAAATCCCGCCAATTAAATACTAATTTTTTTTAATAAGAAAATCTCATTCCCATATAAAAAAAAATTCAGGATTCATAAATAAAAAGAAAAAAAGAAATATTTAACTTATGTAGCACTAGCAGTTGTGTAAGCATCGTACATACCGTAAAGCCAAACAATGACGTAGAGTATATACGCAATGATTCCCAATAAAAAGATTGTTGCTAAAGCTCCTAATATCACTGCAACTATGAAAATTATTATTCCCTTCATTATATTTCCAGCGTACACCGTACCAATACCCGGCAAAAAGAAAGATATAATCAGGGCCAATATAGGGTTTGCCATTTTTTTTCCACCTCCGATACTTTATATATTATAATTGGTGTATCTAATTAATATTTTTTTACTTCAATCCTAAAACAGAAACTACTAAATGATGATTTTTACAATAGTGGCCGAATATTAAATAATTATAAATTAGGTCACCAATTACTCTGTAAAATTACTTGAAACTAATTTAAACAACCGTTTAATACTTCTTTTAACTAAACTATTGAAAACAATTTCACTTGGGACTTTTTAATCGATAACATCGAAACAAAGCAATAATTTGCTGAAAATATAGAAATCTATAATAATAACGATTGACATAGAATGTTATACCGTGAAATACATTTCAATTAAATGAAATTGAATTTAAATTTGTTTTAGTTATTAGATTGTGATTAATGTACCAACCGTAGAGGTGAAAATATGAATGGAGGCAGACCCAGTCTGTTATATATTATAGTAGTTATAATTGTGTTAATTATCCTTTTAAAATTATTAGGAATATTCTAAACTGATAAATACTGACTTAAATCAATTATAGAGAAATAATTGGATTATCTTAGATAAGTGAATTTGGAGAGTGGAAAAGTATGAAAATATCTGATGAATTGATTGGTAAGGATGTTATTGACGAATCTGGAGACCAAATTGGTATAGTAAACGATGTAGAATGGGATTTTGAAACCAACACCGTAACATCTATATATTTAAAAGAAGCAGGAATATCAGCAAAAATTGGCCTAGGCGATAAAAAAATAGTACCCTATGAAAAAATTGAAGCAATAGGTGACAGTGTTCTAATTAAAGGCAAAATTTTCAAGAACGAATAATCCATATAATTTCAGTTCTGAAAATTTAATATATTATTTTTTTTATTATTAATAAAAAATTTTGAAGGGGATAGAATGGTAAGTGTTGGCGCTATAGTTGAAGGTTTTATTTTGGCAATTATAATTACTGTTGTTTTATCAATTTTGGGTGTTGGATCAGTTCTGGGATTGCCAGTTGCAATATTTGGTTTTCTAATCGCAGGTATAATAGTTGGATACATCTCATATGGTGATATTATTGATGGTGTGATTAATGGAGCACTTATGGGAGTTGCAGGTGCAATAATCTTATGGATACTAAGTTTATTCAAAGGTCAGATAGCTGCATTCTCTTCACAGTTATCAACCTTTGTCCCATTAAACTCAGCACCAGAATTAATTCTTGTAATAGTCGCAGGCGCAATAGGTGGTTTAATCGGCGCTCTAATATTATTATTAAACCGCAGAAATCGCAGAAACTATGGCGGCCGAAGGGACGGAGATCGAAGGGATGATAGAGATAGGAGAGATTAAGATAATAACTAATTTATGAAATAAGTTAAAAAGATGAAATTTATAGGAGTGATATAATGGATAATAAAGGACAGAGTAGTTGGATAGGCCTCATTGTATTCATAATAGTAGTAGTGATCTTATTAAGGATATTAGGGTTGTACTAAGATTTTTAGGGATTTTTTAGGGATAACGAGAGTTATCCCTTGTTTTTATGCCATAAACATAAAGAAAATTGTAGATATAATGAAAAAAAGTTTAATAAATTTCAGATAGGCTCTTGATTGATGACTAAAAAAGGTATAAAAAATGAATAAAAATATTGATGTACTGCTTATAAATCCATACGATGAGAATGCATTGAAGAATGCTCTTGGTTTCATTACCCCACCCACAAATCTTATGTACCTGGCATCATCACTTGAGAAAGAATCTTACTCAGTCAAAATTGTAGATGATGATCTTCTTCAGATGGGATACGAAAAGGTTTCTGAACTTGCAGAAAAGCTCAATCCACAAATAGTAGGTGTTACAGCAACCACATCTACAATAAAAAGCGCGTTGAAATATGTGGAACTAGTCAAAAACATCCTACCTAATACATTAACTGTAATAGGCGGACCACATACTACTTTCATGCCATCTGAAACCTTAAAAAGTTCAGAAAATCTAGATGTAGTTGTTATCGGTGAAGGAGAAGAAACAATGGTAGATTTAGCCAACCATTCCACCGAAAATATCCATGATCTCGATGAGGTTAAAGGAATTGTTTACAGGGATTTAAAGAATGGAAATTTTAAAACTACACAAAAACGTCCTTTGATAAATGATCTTGACGCATTGCCTTTCCCTGCAAGACATCTTGTACCCTTTGATTCATATGGTGCTTCTAAAGAACAGAATGGGGGAATAATAACCAGCAGAGGTTGTGTGTACAACTGCAACTACTGCTCATCATCACTAATCATGGGCAAAAAGTTCCGATCACGCAGTCCAGACAACGTAGTGGACGAAATTGAAGAATTAATAAACAAATACCAAATAAATGATATAGGATTCATGGATGACACATTCATGCTTAATAAAAGAAGAGCTAACGATATAGCAAATGAAATCAAAGCCAGAGATCTAGATTTAAGCTTCGTTGCATCATCTCGGGTTGACAGTGTAGACCAAAATTTACTTCAAAACATGAAAAGTGCAGGATTAAAAACTATTTACTACGGTGTAGAATCAGGGTCACAACGTATATTGGACCTAATGAAAAAGGGTATAACATTAAAACAAGCGGAAGATGCAGTTAAAAGTGCTAAAAATGTGGATCTAGAAGTTTTAACCTCATTTATATTAGGATATCCTGGAGAAACCGAAGACGATATGAATAAGACCATAGATTTCTCAACAAAACTTGATTCAGACTACTCACAATATTCTATACTTACACCATTCCCTGGAACACCTATCTACAATGAACTCAAAGAAAAAGATTTAATAGACAATGATGACTGGGATGAATACACTGTACTTAAACCAGTTTTGAAGTATGATGAAATGGGTTTAAATAAGAAGATGGTTGAAAGAAAACTGGCTATAGCATATTTAAAATTTTATGCAAGACCTAAATATCTCATGAACCATCGTCACATGTTCAAGGTCATGTTTAAAACAGTTATGCGAAGTTTTATACTTCCAAAACTCATGGGAGGCACTGGTAAAGGTTGGTATCAAAACCTAGACAACAACACATCATCAAAATAGAAAATATACTATTATGAATTAGGAATGTAAAACATTATTATGGAGGGATTTTTATGAGTGAAAAAACAGGTGAAATTAAAGGAAAAGCTAAAGAAATGAAAGGTGAAATGAAAGGAAAAGCTAAAGAGATGGAAGGAGAAATAAAAGGAAAAGCTAAAGAGATGAAAGGAAGAATGAAGGGGAAAGCTAAAGAAGCCGAAGGTAAAAATAAAAGATAAAAATTATAAGATTATGAATATTTATTAAAAATTTTATTAATATATTATCTTCTTATCATAATAAATTGGGGAGTGTAAAGATGGTTTATGTAAGATGGAATACTGTAATAATTGGTGTTGTAATTGCAATAATTCTTGGTTTTGTCCTTGGGTTAATATCAGCATCGGGAGCATTCATTGGATTCTTAATAGCTACTATATATGTTGGTTATATGATAGGCGGAGACTACGTAAATGGAGCTATACATGGGGCACTTGTTGGTATAGTTGCAGCAATAGTACTATTTATACTTGCTTTAATTGGATTTGGTGTTGCAGCGGGGTTATCTAATATAATTATTCTTGCAGTTATAGGTGCCATAGGTGGAGTAATAGGAGTTTTAATAGGAGGTAGAGGCATAGGTAGGGGCAGAGGTAGGGGCAGATTATAAATTCTTAATTTAATCTCTAATACTTTTTTTTATAGAATGAAAATGACACTTTTATAGATATCGAACATTATTATTCAGTTTTGTTAAAATAGTAAACTAGAAAGAAATAAAAATTTAAAAAAAAGATTTTAAGAATAGTAATTATGTTTATATTCGTTGCCAGAAATGTTTTTTCTTCATTTCGAATTTTTCAGGGAATTGCATGATTATTCCGTGGGAAAATCCATCGGCCATCATTCTTGCTTGTTTTTCTATTTCATCATATGTGGATATGTCTTTTGTATAGTCTTTGGTTATTCTGGCCATTGTTTCTTCTTTGGTTAGTCTTAGATGGTCGTATAACATATTTTTCATTTCTTTTTCTTCCCAGTTGGGATTTAGCCTGTTTAAAGTGGCTGCAATTTCATCTGCATTTTTGTACCATCTTTTTTCAGCATCATCCTCTTTTGTATTATCCTCTGCGACTGCTGCTTGCACAAGTTCTGCAGCTGTTGTAAGGTGTTCGGTCATTAATTCATCGAATTTGGTTGCAGCTTGTTCACCATAAAACATTCTACACACTTCTGCCATGTCTTTGGTGTTTCTTAACAACCGATTTTCAGTGGCAATAGTCTCTGTTGCGTCTTTGATGTCCACTAAACTTATGATAGTTAGTCTGGTCCAGGCAACATGTTCTTCCCAGAGTCCCATCCATTTTTTATCGAAATCTCCTTCATGCATCGTATCCATATTTTCTTCCATTGCCATCTTGTATCACCTTATAACGTTATGTTTACCATAAATGATAAACCCTTTGACATAATATAATAAACTAGGATAATATCTATAAAATTTAAGAATTTAACGATAAACTTACCTAAATATCCCTATTTTGTAATTTAAATAGAATTAGAACTAATTTCAGAAAATTTGAATCTTTGAAGTAATAAGAGGTAGAAAAATATGAGTTTTTACGAAATTTTCAAAAAGGATGAGTTAAATGATGGTGAAATGAAAATGAAAAAAATAAACGGTCACGAATATATGATTGCCCAAGTAGGAGATAACTACTACGCATCTGATAATCGTTGCCCACATATGGGAGGAAATTTATCCAATGGCAAATTAGACGGAAACGTAGTTACATGTCCAAGACATCACAGTCAATTCGACATCACAGATGGACACGTAATACGATGGACAGACTGGTCCGGAATCAAACTATCATTAAGCAAAGTATTAAAGTCCCCAAGAAATCTAAAAACATATGATCTAATGTTAGATGGTGATACAATCATGATTGATTTAGAATAAAAATTAAACTATCAAAAAACATATCAAAATCAATTATTATTACACAACTAAAATGCTAATATACAATAAAAAGCTAAAATTATCTTTTTGGCCCATTTGGAGATAAAATGCATCGTTTAGATAAATTAACATCAGTTAAAAATTATATTCCCCTTATAAGGGAAAATTCCCCCGGGAAAAATATCGGCTTACTTGTAGATGGTCCAAATATGCTTCGGAAGGAATTTGGCTACAATTTAGATACAGTAAAAGATTTACTAGCAGAACATGGAAATGTAAAGATAGGTAAAGTTTTCCTTAACCAGTACGCTTCAGAAAAGCTTATAGAAGCTGTCGTAAACCAAGGATTCTCACCCATGATTGTTGCCGGAGAGACGGATGTCCAGATGGCTATAGATGCATATGAACTTATTTACAACCCTAACATTGACATAATTGCCCTAATGACCCGTGACGTTGACTTTTTCCCATTAATAAACATTGCCAAAGAACACGGTAAAAAAACTATTATTATTGGAGCAGAACCAGGGTTCAGTGTAGCTTTAAAGAATTCAGCAGATATTACAATTACTTTGAAAACACACCAACCAACCAAGACCACAACTTAAATACAAATTTAACCTTTTGTTTTCAATTCGATTTTTTAAATCTATAATACTCACAAAAATCATAGGCCTTAAATTAACAGCACCTATGATTAAATGACATTGTAACTATCAATATATGAATACATGCATGTATCTATGAGCAAATGTATAGGTTTATATGTAAACCATTAAGTGGTATGATTAGTCTATAGCAACAGATACAGATTAAGTGAGAAAGTAAGTATGCTAGGCAACACACCTTATTAATTTGGTTAGTATCCACTTTTTTTTTAAATCACAAGAAAGTTTATGGATTTCATAAAAAAATCTCAGTTAATTATCTAATATTATTTTTTATTAACAGATAATTTATTCATAAATATTGACCAAAATCATACAATTATAAATGAGAATATTTTCAAAGATATTTTATTCATAATTGTTTTAAAATAAATGGTTCTGGTGAATGTATGGTAAAAGCTGATGCTAATATTAAAATTATAGAGGAATTTGAAGAAATTAGAAAAAGTGAAGCTTTACTTGCTAGATTACTTGAAAATTCTTCTCAGCCCTTTGGTGTAGGTTATCCAGACGGTCGCTTAGGGCTTGTTAACAAAGCATTTGAGGAACTTACTGGTTATTCGAGAGAAGAGCTCAAAAACACAGATTGGTCTGAAATTCTCACACCTCCAGAATTCAGGGACATGGAAAATGAAAAACTTAATGAACTTCAATGCACAGGACAACCAGTAAGGTATGAAAAAGAGTATATACGGAAAGACGGGACCAGATTACCAATAGAACTTCTTGTGCATCTAGAGAAAAATAAAGATGGTACACCTGAATACTATTATTCATTCATCACAAACATATCTGAACGAAAACATCAGGAAGTGCTTACTCAGAAGCTTTTAGAGAGTGAACAACAACTAACAGAAGAACTTCAAACTTCTAATGAAGAATTACAATCCACTTCCGAAGAACTTCATGTTAAAAATGAAGAACTTAAGCATCAGGGAGATAATTTATTACAAATAAATAAGGCGCTAAAGGAAAGTGAAGAGCGTTTCCGAACTCTTGCAGATAATATTCCAAACTTGGCATGGATGGCCGATGCAAATGGATGGATCTTCTGGTATAACAAACAATGGTATGAATATACAGGAACAACACTCGAGGATATGCAGGGATGGGGTTGGCAAAAAGTCCATCACCCCGACTATGTAAAACCAGTAACAGAAGAATGGTCTACAAGAATCAAAGAAGGAAAACCATATGACAATATATTTCCACTTAAAAGTAAAGATGGGAAGTACCGCTGGTTCCTAACCAGAGTTACACCAATCAGAGATGATCAAGGTAAGTTAATACGATGGTTAGGTACTAATACAGACATTACAGAGCGTAAAGAAGTGGAAACCGAACTGAATAAATATAAGGATAAATTAGAGAGTTTGGTGGAGGTCCGTACCGCAGAGCTAGAAAAGGCTTATAAATCTTTAAAAGAAAGTGAAGAACATTATCTGACTTTATTTAATTCTATTGATGAAGGTTTCTGCACTATTGAGGTTATTTTCGATTCTAATAATAATCCCATTGATTATCGGTTTTTAGAAATTAATCCTGCTTTTGCAAAGCAAACTGGACTGGAAGATGCAGAGGGTAAATTGATGCGTGATCTTGCTCCGGATCATGAGGAGCATTGGTTTGAAATTTACGGTGAAATAGCTCTAACAGGCAAACCGATGCGTTTTGTTAACGAGGCAAAAGCTTTGAATAGATGGTATAATGTATATGCATTTAAGATTGGTGCTCCTGAAAATAGGGAAATAGCTATTCTTTTCAATGATATCACTAAATTTAAAAAAACTGAGGAAGCTTTAGAATTTTCGAGTAATTATAACCGTAGTTTGATTGATGCCAGTCTGGATCCGCTGGTTACAATTGGGCCTGATGGAAAAATCACCGATGTAAACAAATCTACAGAAATCATTACGGGATACTCTAAGGACGTTCTTATTGGAACTGATTTTTCAGACTATTTCACTGAACCTGAAAAAGCCCGATCCGGTTATAAACAAGTATTTAAAGAAGGTTCTGTGTATGATTATTCACTGGAAATCAAAAGTAAGACTGGTGAAGTGACTCCGGTGTTATACAATGCTTCTATCTATAAGGATAATAGAGGAGAAGTTATTGGGGTTTTTGCTGCTGCTCGTGACATAACCCAAATTAAAAGGGTAGAAAATAAATTAAAGGAATATCAGGATACACTTGAAGAAAAAGTTAAAAAACGTACAGAAGAGCTTGCCATTTCCAATGCTGAGCTTGAACATTTTGCATATGTGGCATCTCATGATCTGCGTGAACCATTACGGATGATTACTAGCTTTTTACAATTACTCGAGCGTCGATATAGTGCTAATTTGGATCAAGATGCGAATGAATTTATTGGATTTGCTGTGGATGGGGCTAAACGTTTAGATGACATGATAAACGATCTTCTGGAATATTCAAAAGTAAATAGGAAAGAACAAGTGTTTAGATCTGTGAATTTAGAAAAAGTATTGGAGAGTGCATTAATAAATTTAATAATTCCTACTGAAGAAAATAATGCAGTTATAGACCATGATCCGTTACCTACTGTCTATGGTGATGAAAAGTTATTAGTTCAATTGTTCCAAAATCTAATTGGCAATGCAATTAAATATCATGGCCAAGAACCTCCTAAGATTCATATATCCTCTATTAAAGAAAATAACCAATACATTATCAGTATAAAAGATAATGGTATAGGAATTGAGTCACAACATTTAGAACGTATCTTTACAATATTTCAACGCTTGCACGGGAATGATGAATATGAAGGGACAGGAATTGGACTTGCAATAACACAAAAAATTGTACATCAACATAATGGAAATATTTGGGTTGAATCAAAACAAGGAAAAGGTTCAACATTCTATTTCACAATACCTATCAAATAATGAAATGAATCCATAGGTTATTATTTTAATTATTCCTTATTTATTGAATTCTATAATTCTATTCCCAAATCCAAAGTTAAGAATTTTTAAAGGTGATTTAATGGAATATTATTCTATTTTTTTGAATTCACTAAATTATCACTAAAATAATTTAAAACTTTAATACATTGTGATGTTTCAATTTAATTAATTAAACCTCATATTACAAATAATGGAACGTGTAAAAAACGATAAAATCAAAAATTTTAATTGTTGAGGATGAAATTATTATAGCCATAGATTTAAAACAACGGCTAGAAAGTTTGGGACATGATATACTCGATACAGCGTTAAATGGGAATGATGCTATTAAAAAAACAAGGGAAACAAATCCAGATCTTGTTTTAATGGATATTCAACTAAATGGCCCAATAGATGGAATAGAGGCAGCCCAACAAATCCAGAAACTCTTTAAAATTCCATTTATATACCTCACAGGAAGCCATGACAATAAAATCTGGGAACGGGCTCAACAAACTGAACCTGCTGGTTATATCACAAAACCGTTTGATGAAACAGAAATACAAAATGCTATAGAACTTGCAACGTTACCAAAACAAGATTGATCATTTCGAATTTTAATCTAAAAAATTCACATTTTTAACATTTCACTTTATCATATTTTCATATTAATGCTAATTTACTATTAGCTAAAAGTCCCGTTCAGGGGCATTTCTCTTCTATATGAAAAATGATGAACAAAATTGTTAATTGTATTAAGTTTTTTTCATCAAAAAATTAACTCGTAAGGTGGACAGATTTGGATTATATTAAAAAATAAAAATTTCTTAATAATTTATATAGCTATACTCAAATATAGAAACATAAATTTAAAACATCACGGGGGGAATGTTAGGAAAATGAAAGTGAAAAATATATTATTGGTCTCGTTTTTATTCATGTGTGTGTTAGGTTTAACAGTAAATTCTGTATCTGCTTTAAAAGTACCAACAAAATACACTACAAAAACGTATACAAATTACTATTATGAATCCGGTAGTTATTATGATTCTACCGATCGTTATTTTAGTAGTAGAGGGGCATATGTATGGGAGCCCAGCACTGTAGGTTCTAATTATCGTAGTTTTTCTTACCCAACGATCCATGAAAATTATTTGGGAAGTACAACTCAATTAAAGTATTACATATATAACAATAACAATAATCCATACCATTGGGCAGATGTCAGAAGTTCTACATTGACTGTTAAGTATAAAGTTAAAACTAAATATAACACTTATTATAGATCAAAAATATTTAGCTACACTACGATCCCCAAAACAGGGACGTATAAAACACATACTTTTTCAGGCTACCCGAGCGGAAGTAAAGTTTTAATATATAATATGAAATGGTCTCAAGTCCATAGAGAGTGGTATCCTAGATAAAAAATATAATTCCATCTATTTTTCACTCTTTTTTTATTTTAAATTTAAACTTGAAAATGGTTATACTCATACCTAAAAGTGCATGTATATAATATAAAATTTATGTGTAAAATCGTAGATTAGTATTAAGTTCAGTCAAAAATAGTTTAGAAAAATGTAATAATGATGAATAATTATACTATTATATAATTTTTTTTAGGGAATAACATTTTAATTAGAAAACCCTTGGGGGGGTGTAAAACATTATAGAAGATTTAAAAGTTTCTACAAATGAAGATAAAATTTTATGTGAATTAATATGTTCTATAATTTCATCCCGGGGTGGAAATAGATGAAAAAACAGTTATTTCTATTATTTTTGGGATTTCTTTTTGTTTTAACAATTTCTGGAGTTGCCTCGGCAGCTGACAGGAATGTGGGGCCGGGCTATACCTACAGCACTATTAATCAGGCAGTAAGTGCATCTAATTCTGGTGATCATATTTATGTACATGATAAAAATGGTTCAGCCTATACTTACAATGAAAAAGTTTTTATCAAAAAAGAAAATCTCACAATTACTGCAAAAGGTAAAGTAACAGTTAAAAACAAAGTGATAGATCCTAATATTCAATATATTTTTCAACTAAGTAAAGGCAATATTCTAGAAAATTTCATTATTCAGGGGAATGGGGAAGATTATGGTATTGTTGCTAATCAAGCTATAATCAAGAACAACACCATAATTGGAAATGTTATTGGAGTGAGAGCTTCTATAGACCATAAATATGTTCAAATATTTAACAATACATTTTACAATAACAGTAGAGGAATTTACTTTGATTCTGGTAGTTATGATACTATATCAGGAAACATTTTCACAATTGGAGATACGGGCATTGACATTCAATCAAACCCTCACTCTACCATAACCAAGAATACATTTAAAAATATCTCAAATGGAATATCTATAAACGGAATGGACTATTCTTCCATATCTTACAATACCTTCAATAATATTACTGGAAATGGGATGAATATACAACCTACCACACATGTTCAGGTAGGATATAACAAGTTAACCAATGTTACAAATGGAATAAGGCTAGTAGGAGATTATTCAGAAAACAAATATTACCCTTGTGAATTCATAACAGTACATGATAACAGCTTGAAAAACTGTAAATATGCCCTAAAGATTGAAGGGGCAACAAATAACACGATAAATCGTAACATTATATCAACTAATACAGTTGGTATCACGTTTGATGAAATCAGAGAAATTAGTGGTAAAGTATTCGTTGCATCTTCAAACAATACCATAATTGGAAATAATATTTACAATAATGGTAATGGAATCAGTTTTGTAAATATTTTCGCTCCATCCACTGGGAATAAAATAAAATACAACAGAATTGTAAATAACGATCATTGGGCCGTTGTGAACTATTCCAATGAAAATATTTCTGCTTACTGGAATTGGTGGGGTTCAAATAGCTCCCCTAAAACTAAAATAATCGGTAAAGCTATTTACGATCCTTGGTTAGTGCTCACATTAAAAGCTGTTCCAAGTACTGTTCAAACTAATACGAATTCAAAAATAACCGCAGATCTGAGGTATGATAGTATTGGAAAACTTCAGACCGGAGGATATTTACCTAATGGAATTCGGGTAAACTTTGCAACAACATTAGGAACTATAGGCAGTTCAGCATCCACAGTCAACGGAATTGCACAAACCAACCTTACAAGCGGGACATTAGGTACATCAACTGTTTCAGCTAAATTAGACAATCAAACAGTAAAAACCTCAGTTAAAATAATAGATACCATTCCACCTAAAGTTTTATTAACCAATCCAACTAACTGGAAGACAGGTTTTAGCAAAACATCATCTATAGCAATTAAATTCAGTGAATATCTCAAAACAAGCACATACTACAACCACATAACCATCAAAAACCTCACCACAGGTAAATACGTAACAATCACCAAATCAATCACTCGGAACACATTATACCTAAAAATGCCTTTAACAAGATTAGCATACAACTGGTACCAAGTAACCATACCTAAAGATGCAATCAAAGACTACGCAGGAAACAATCTATCCGCTACATACACCTTCAGATTCAAAACAGGAGCATAAAATAATTTTTTTTCTTCCTTTTTTTATTTAAATTTCATTTTTTCTAGTTTCAAACACTTATTATTTGTATGGGTTTGAATTAAAGGTCTAATAAAACTTTTTCCAACTCATTAACAAATTTTTTTGCTCTATTAAATGAAGTGTTTGATTTTGATATTTTAGCATCGTATCCCATCACATATTGAGACTTTAATCTCTTTTTGTGCTCTAAATCATAAAACTCGATTATGTCATCTGTCAAATTGTCTATTTCGACATATTCCTTTTTAGCATCATCAAACTCTTTTAAAATATGACTTTTTAACTTATCTCTTACATGAACGATTAAAGCATCAGCAGTAACTCTATGAGAAATTTGATCACCAACTTTGAATCCAAGTTTGTTGAGAACAGAATTGGACATATAATACATGGAATAATAAGAAGAGACAATCACCCACATAGGGGATAAGCCTTCATTCAAATATTGTATAAAGTTACGATTGGCTAATTTTATTCTTTCATCATCCAACATTTTCTAACATCCGATAATAGTCTTCAATACCCACAAGTAGGATATTAAATTTAATTGCCTCTGATACAACACTGAAGTCACTGTTCTTAGCCATAGATAGAAATTCTTCAAAATTTAATGTTACAAGATGGATATCTAAAGGTAACAAATTTATAATCCTTTCAAATTCTTTTTCTCTCTCTTTTTCTGAGATTATCATTAAATCAATGTCAGAACTCTTTGATGCTGTTTTCTTAGTGTAAGAACCAAAAATTAATGCAATGAATGGAAATTTTAATGACATTAATTTCATTTGCAAAATCTTTAGATCTTTATTATGATCTAATAAATTTTTAGATCGTAAATATTCAGCTTTAAAGATTAGAGGATTTATTTTCTTTATTAGGGAATATTCAGAAGATTTACCATGCTTCTCCAACGATACTAAATTTAATTCATGAAGATTTCTAAAAATTCTATGTACATTTGAATAGTTCATTTTGATATCTTGAGATATTTGCCTAATATTCGTATGCTTGGAGCCGTTCTCTAATAGGGCTGTAATAATTTTGTTGGTGTTATCTTTCATGAGATCACTTCATTAATATGTTATTGCAAGTTTACAATAATGTTATTGCAAGTTTACAATAATGTTATTGCAACTTTACAATAATGAATGTATCATCTTTTCTTCAATAAAATTTCCTGTTAATTAATCTGTCAAGTTTATCTTGTTCTTCCAATTATTCCCATTTGAATAATAATCTTATCAAGTAGCTCATCTCTTTCTTTATTTCTCTTTTCCATTTCTTCCATTATGTTTATCATTAAAGCCACTTCTTCATTTTACCTTTTGATTCATTCATAAAATTTTCAATTATATTTTTCTCACATACTTTTCATTCCCTGGGTGATGGCTGGGTCATGATATCTTTTTGGGCTTTTAACTCTCCCATAAGTACATGATAGTTTTCAATCGCCTTAATTTGTATAGATTACTTAAAAAAAGTCTGATTATATTTCGCTAAGATCCCTACTTCTTTTAATTTCATTTTTACTTTTTAAAGTAAAATTTTATATATATAAAGATTTCTATTAGTATTATAAAAGAACCTAGTGATTGGTAAATTTTTATTTTGCCAATTTCCCAAGGTTTTTTTAAATTTTGTATTCATTATAAAAGGAGGTGAAAAAGTGCAAAAACATATTAAAAAAGCTCAATTGATTGTATTTATGCTTATATTCACATTAATTGCTATGGGAACGGTTTCTGCAGCAGATCACTTATCAGATAAATCTGTAACATCTGTAAATCATACAACGTTTACGCAGAATACTCAGAAAATAACAAATGTAGTGAAAATAAACAAAAATCTATCAATTAACAAAACAAAAACATCAAATACTTCAAAAGATCCTCAAATATGGAATAATGGAGCTCCTGTATCTAGAGGAGGACATCCTGCGGACTATAATTGGGGAACAATACAAAACGCTGTAAATAATGCCTTATCTGGTGATACCATAATGCTGGAAAATGGTTGCACATTTTCTGGGGAGGGTAACACTCAAATTACACTGAGTAAAAACTTAAATTTTGACGTTCTCTACGGAGGAAGAGCCATCATTGACGGTCATGGAATTAGATGGGGATTTGTAGTAAATCCTGGATTTAAAGCATCTTTTAACAACATAATATTCCAAAACATGTTCAAACCTTCCAATGGTGCAGCTTTAGAAAATAATAGAGGTACTCTTACACTAAACCATTGTGTCTTTGTAAATAGTCAAGCCGCAAAGGATGGTGGAGTTATTTACAACAATGGTAGCCTTTACATGAATCGATGCCTTGTAAATAATAACCTGGGAGGATCAGGTATTTATACTGCTGGTTCAGGCACAGTTAACATTAGAAACAGTAGCATCTTCTATAATATTAATGAAGACGGTATTGGAATAACTGTTGAAAGTGGAAACCCAACCATCACAGGCAACAACATATATGGTAACTTTTGGAGAGGTATCTACATTATGGGTGGAAATGCTGTTATATCAAACAACAACATACACAACAACGGTCATGGTACTTGTAATGGTGATGGTATTTGGATAAATGGTGGTAATCCGGTAATTACCAGTAATAACATTAGAAACAATTCTGAGGATGGAATACATATAGATAGATCTTCAAAAGACAACTCAAAAAGTAATAAACTCAATATCCATTACAACAGTATAGTTGACAATGGAAAATGTGGGTTACATGTAGTAAACCATGTCTATGTTAATGCTATTCACAACTGGTGGGGAACTAACAGTCCAGACTATGTACGCCAGATTATTGATCCCATATATCCCAAGGATATATTTGAACAGTATGATAATCCGAGTATAAATCATATTTCATGGAATCCTTACCTGTATCTAAGGATAAAGAGCAACAGTCCCATATACAATGGAAATAATTCAACTGTAACAGCATACCTCACAAGAGACAATCGAAAAGATAACAAGATCAACTTAGCACCAGGAACTGTTCCAGATGGAACTACAGTAACTTTCAGTCTGACCAATGGTACATATGGACGTCTTACAGAACCGTTTACACGAACCACTGTTGGTGGTGTTTCAACTATAGTCTTTACAGCAAACGACCCTAATGCACAAAATGTGAGTGCAACAGTAGATCATCAACAAGTAACTACAGAAATTTACATTAAACCACAAGCAAGAGTTGTAATGTCCATTAAGAGTAACTCCCCCGCACATGTTGGCGGAATAGGACAATTCATCGTAACACTAACCAACTACGGACCTGACATTGCATATAGAATAATAGTTCAAGAACACAATCTTTTACCAGACTTTATACATGAACTATCAGAGGGATGTTACGATATTCTCCATGGTAGATGGACCGTATTTCAACTGGAAAATGGAGAAACAGTTACATTAACCGCATACAGAATTATGAACAAAGAAGATTTAAAACTCAATTGGTACGACAATGTAACTGAATCACAATTTACGCACAATCCAACACCAATAAAACAAAAAACTGCACTTATAAAAACCAGAACGGCTGCAGAAGTAAGCATGACTAAAACTAGTAATGGCTCAGTACACGTTGGACAGACAGGTACATTCACAATAACACTAATTAACAAGGGACCCAACGATGCAACAAACGTCTTGGTAAGAGATCCATTCCAAGCAGGCTTTACTTATACACCATCAATTGGATCATACGACCGTGCTACAGGAATATGGTGCATAGACAAACTGGCAAATAGAGCATCAGCAACATTAACCATAAGCAAGGTAATGTCTCCAACTGATGTAGGAACAATACACAACACAGCATATGAAACACAAGAAACCTACAACCCATCACCAATAATACCACAAACCGCAAATCTAACAGTAAACCCGGTTGCATATGTAGTCATGACAAAAACAAGTAACGGCCCAGTACACGTAGGAGAGACAGGTACATTTACCATAACACTAAAAAACAACGGACCCAACGATGCAACAAACGTTTTGGTAAGCGATCCATATATAACAGGCTTTCTTTATATGCCATCAACTGGATCGTACAACTTTGCAACAGGGATATGGACCATTTCTAGACTGGCAAATGGAGCAACAGCAACATTAACCATAACCAAGGTAATGTCTACAAATGACATAGGAACAATTCACAACACAGCATCTGAAACACAAACAACCTACAACCCAACACCAATAACACCACAAACAGCAAACCTAACAGTAAACCCATCAGCACACGTAATCATGACAAAAACCAGCAACGGCCCAGTACATGTAGGACAAAGAGGAATATTCACCATAACACTAACCAACAACGGACCTAGCGATGCAACAAACGTCTTAGTAAGCGATCCATTCATTGTAGGCTTTACTTATACACCATCAATTGGATCGTATGACCCTACAACAGGAATATGGACCATTTCTAGACTGGCAAATGGAGCAACAGCAACATTAACCATAACCAAGGTAATGTCTACAAATGACATAGGAACAATTCACAACACAGCATCTGAAACACAAACAACCTACAACCCAACACCAATAACACCACAAACAGCAAACCTAACAGTAAACCCATCAGCACACGTAATCATGACAAAAACCAGCAACGGCCCAGTACATGTAGGACAAAGAGGAATATTCACCATAACACTAACCAACAACGGACCTAGCGATGCAACAAACGTCTTAGTAAGCGATCCATTCATTGTAGGCTTTACTTATACACCATCAATTGGATCGTATGACCCTACAACAGGAATATGGACCATTTCTAGACTGGCAAATGGAGCAACAGCAACATTAACCATAACCAAGGTAATGTCTACAAATGACATAGGAACAATTCACAACACAGCATCTGAAACACAAACAACCTACAACCCAACACCAATAACACCACAAACAGCAAACCTAACAGTAAACCCATCAGCACACGTAATCATGACAAAAACCAGCAACGGCCCAGTACATGTAGGACAAAGAGGAATATTCACCATAACACTAACCAACAACGGACCTAGCGATGCAACAAACGTCTTAGTAAGCGATCCATACATAAAAGGATTTACTTATACACCTTCAATCGGAACATACAACCCTACAACTGGAATATGGGCCATCAGAACCCTGGTAAATGGAGCAGCAGCAACATTAACCATTAGCAAACATAATATGGCACCTAGTGACGTGGGAACAATTCACAACACAGCATCTGAAACACAAACAACCTACAACCCAACACCAATAACACCACAAACAGCAAACCTAACAGTAAACCCATCAGCACACGTAATCATGACAAAAACCAGCAACGGCCCAGTACATGTAGGACAAAGAGGAATATTCACCATAACACTAACCAACAACGGACCTAGCGATGCAACAAACGTCTTAGTAAGCGATCCATACATAAAAGGATTTACTTATACACCTTCAATCGGAACATACAACCCTACAACTGGAATATGGGCCATCAGAACCCTGGTAAATGGAGCAGCAGCAACATTAACCATTAGCAAACATAATATGGCACCTAGTGACGTGGGAACAATTCACAACACAGCATCTGAAACACAAACAACCTACAACCCAACACCAATAACACCACAAACAGCAAACCTAACAGTAAACCCATCAGCACACGTAATCATGACAAAAACCAGCAACGGCCCAGTACATGTAGGACAAAGAGGAATATTCACCATAACACTAACCAACAACGGACCTAGCGATGCAACAAACGTCTTAGTAAGCGATCCATTCATTGTAGGCTTTACTTATACACCATCAATTGGATCGTATGACCCTACAACAGGAATATGGACCATTTCTAGACTGGCAAATGGAGCAACAGCAACATTAACCATAACCAAGGTAATGTCTACAAATGACATAGGAACAATTCACAACACAGCATCTGAAACACAAACAACCTACAACCCAACACCAATAACACCACAAACAGCAACATTATACATATACAATGTAAAATTATCCATTAAAAAAACATCGAATAAAACAAAGTACAATGCAGGAGATTCAGTTGTTTACAATATTGATGTGAAAAACAATGGTTCAGATACAGCTACAAACATCATTGTAACCGATACATTAAGATCAGGACTTACCTATATTAGTTCTACACTAGGTGGAAGCTATAATGCTTTAACTCGAACTGTAACTTGGAAATTAGCAAGTTTAACTAGTGGTCTACATTTCCTTCCATCATTCACAGCATCTGTGAATAAAGGTACACAAGGACACACCATTACAAACACAGTATCTGCATACAACAATGGAATAAAAACACCGATAATATCTACGCCTGCAAATATAAAAGTTAACAAGGCAGTATTATCCATCAAAAAAACTTCAGGCAAAACAAAATACAATACAGGAAACTCTGTTTTCTACATTATCGATGTGAAAAACAACGGACCAGACACAGCTACAAACATCATTGTAACCGATACCTTACCTACTGGAATGATCTATGTGGATTCAACAAGAGGAGGAGTATGGGATTATACAAAGAAAACAGTTACATGGAACGTAGATAACCTTGCAAGAGGTGCTCATTTCAAAGCAATGTTAACAGCAAATATAAATATACATGGTGGAAAAACACTGAAAAACAGAGTACAGGCTATAGATAAACAAATGAATAGTCCTGTTTCAGCAACTAAAAGTATACATGTCAAAAAATCGAGCCTTTATGTGAAAGTCAGTCCAACCATTATCCAAACTTTAGTGGGAAAAACATTTACCATCACCTACAAGGTGGGTAATAAAGGTCCTGATGAAGCAAATAATGTGGTTATGAGTTTTGTCATACCTAAAGGTTTGAGGTTTGTAAGTGCATCCTCAAAGGATGGTGCTAAACCATCTTATAACGCAGCTACAAAAGAATTGACTTGGATTTTGGGAGATGTAAAGGTAGGGGATCCTATACTAAAATTAAATGTGAAAGCTCTAAGAGCAGGAACATTTTTAATAACTTCTAAACTCGTTAGCAGTACTACTTCTAGGCAACAGGCAATAGTATCTGCAGTAACTGTCAAGGCCCATAAAAAGGCCCATAACAAAGTCAAACCCCACGGTGGACAAACAATACCCATGCAAAAAACTGGAGCACCAATTGGAGCATTAATCCTAGCAGGACTCATGATATTAGGAGGAATATTACTACCAAGACAGGAAAACTAAGATCAGAAGATTTTTAAAAATCTTTTTTCCCTATTTTTTTTAATGAACAGTTAAACACAATTTAAGACAAATAGGTTGATCACAGATGTGGAATTATGTTTAAAGAAATATTATATGCTCTCTATGATTTATGCAACTTAAACCCTTTTCAATTGTTCATAATAATAAAGTTAAAGTTTATTAATATTGATCTATATATTATTAATAAAAAGCATAGGAGGAATATTCTTGGAAGATGTTGTTAAAAATGATAACCGAACTGTAAAACCCGTTGATGAACGTCAAAAATGGATAAAAAGAACTAGTATTATTGTGGCAATATGGGGAATCCTAAGTCTATTATTTTCTCTCCCTGAAATTGGAGTAATTTTTATTTTATTTGCAATAGTAATATATTTAACAAAAAGTTTCATAGGAATATATGTAGTTGGAATACTATTGTGGATTATAGCAATAGTTGAACTATTTAATTTAACAGGGCCTCTAGGAATTACTGTAAGTTCCGCTCAAGGACCTGAACTAATTTTAGTTGCTATAATAAACTTTGTAATTGGAACATTGTTCATTTATAAAACATGGAAATTAAAATAGAATAACTTAAAATAGTGTAACTTAATTTATCCTCCACTATTGAAGTATCCATAAGCTAATTGTACGTTATTTGTTAAAAAATAACCGATTGGTAAACGAATTAAGTTATAATACAACATCTCCCATAACAAATTGGAAAAAAACATATAAGAAAATACCCTAATAATTAATCAATTTCAGTCAAAATTTTTTAATTAGCGGGTTTAATCTATGGATTACAAAGATCTTAAAAAAGATTTGTTAATAGTGGGAATTTTAGTATCGTTTCTTACACCATTTGTTAGATCATCCATTAATTTAGCACTACCTGCTTTAGCCTTTGAATTTGATTTATCTGCTGTATTTTTAACCTGGATATCTACAATTTATCTGCTTGTTAATGCCATACTTTACATTCCATTTGGTAGGATAGGGGATATCTATGGTCGAAAACGAATCTTTCAATATGGATTGATCATTTTCACATTTAGCTCATTTATATCCGCTTTCTCCACTTCCGGAGAAATGTTCCTTTTTTTCAGGGTTCTTCAAGCTATAGGAAATGCAATGATATTTGCCAATTTAAATGCCATGATATCATCTGCATTTCCTGAAAATGAAAGAGGCATGGCCTTTGGACTAACATCAATGGGTGTCTTTGTAGGATTAATAATTGGACCAATACTTGGAGGAGCTATCACTGAAATTTTAGGATGGAGAACCTTATTTTATTTCGATACGATTATTGGATTAATAGCAGCATATGCTATTACACGGTTTAAACATGATTGGATAGATTCCGATGGAGAAAAATTAGATATTTTAGGTTCATTTCTATTAGGCATGTCTCTTATAATCATAATTTATGCTTTTTCAGATTTTACCAACAAGTATAGTCTGTTTCTTGTAATTGGAGGAATAATAGGACTTTCCTTGTTTTATTTAGTAGAAAAAAGAGTTGCTTTTCCTTTGATTAATTTAAATTTATTTAAAAGCAAAAGTTTCACCTTTGGAAACATCACTGCATTTATGAATTACGGTGCATTTGTATCGGTAGGGTTTATTCTATCACTCTATTTACAATATTTAAAAGGTTATAGTCCTCTTACTGCAGGTCTAATAGTTTCTATTCAATCAATTATGATGGTTCTTGTATCTCCTTTTGCAGGAAGATTATCGGATAAAATCGATCCTGGAAATGTATCAACAGTCGGGATGGTATTAACAACCATTGGCGTAGCCCTTATGACATTAATTAATTTTGAAAATGCTGTATATCTAGGAGTATTCTCTCTTATTATTTTTGGAGCAGGTATAGGTTTGTTCTATTCTTCGAATACTAAGGTTGTCATGAGTTCTGTGGATAAAAAATATTTTGGAGTTGCAAGTGCTACTTTGAGTAATATGAGATCTATGGGACAGATATTTGGAATGGGTATAGTAATGATAGTTATTTCAATTTTATTGGGAAATGTGCAGATTATGCCTTCTAATTATCCAGAACTAATTATAAGCCTTAGAATTTCATTAGTTGCCATTGCTGTTTTAAGCACTGTTGGAATTTTCACTTCAATATTTAAAGATTAAAAATAATTTCCGATCATTAAAATGAAATTTAATTTACTGAGTTATTCCTTGTACATATAATTTACCAAACTATTCTATGTATATTATAAATACAAAATTATTATTTGTAATATTAAACTAAGAAATTTTGATATGCTAATTAAATTTGTTTCAATTAAATATAGGTTATAAAATATCAGTTGGAATGTTATTGAACGGGTTAAGAGGAATGTAATCTATTAAAGTATATATTCAGTTAAGTTTTGAGTCAGAACAATTTAACCCCTTTTCTACATGCCAAACTCTTTAAAACGGTAAATTTATTTTCTCTTAGCCTATAATAAATATAATAGAAAACTTTGCTGATTACGAGTCCATGCCAATAATCGAAATTATATTGTGAATATCTATCGAGAACCGAACGAATAACGCAATTAGAGTTTATGTGAAGGTTTTTTTAAAATTTAGATAGATTAATTAAAAATGGAAAAAAGAGAGGGGTAATTATGGATGAAAATAGTAAACAAACTGTTAGAAGCGGCATGACAAATCTTGACTGGTGGCCGAACCAGTTGAATCTGGACATCCTGCGTCAGCATTCCTCGAAATCCAATCCCATGGGTGAGGATTTTAACTATGCAAAACAATTCAAGAGCCTTGACTTCGAGAGCCTGAAAAAAGACCTCCTTGAACTGATGACAAAGTCACAAGATTGGTGGCCAGCGGACTTCGGGCACTATGGACCCTTATTGATCCGTATGGCATGGCACAGCGCAGGCACTTATCGAATCGGTGACGGTCGTGGAGGGGCAGGTCATGCAAGCCAGCGATTTTCACCTCTCAACAGCTGGCCTGACAATGCAAACCTCGACAAAGCACGCCGACTGCTCTGGCCGATCAAGCAGAAATATGGCCGGAAAATATCCTGGGCCGACATAATGATTCTTGCAGGCAATGTCGCCATGGAATCAATGGGTTTAAAAACCTTTGGTTTCGGTGCTGGGCGCGAAGACATCTGGGAACCAGAGAAGGATATATATTGGGGTTCCGAGAACGAATGGCTTGGAGATAAACGGTACACTGGTGATCGTGAACTTGAGAATCCTCTTGCCGCAGTTCAGATGGGTTTGATTTATGTGAACCCTGAAGGCCCTAACGGCAAACCTGATCCAGTTGCTGCAGCGCAGGATATTAGAGAGAGCTTTCTTCGTATGGCAATGAACGACGAGGAGACAGTGGCCCTAATTGCAGGTGGCCATGCTTTCGGTAAGACCCATGGAGCAGGTGACCCTTCACTGGTGGGTCCCGAACCTGAAGCTGCGCCCATTGAGGAGCAGGGTCTGGGTTGGAAGAGCAGTTTCGGCACAGGTAAAGGCAACGATACAATTACAGGAGGTCCCGAAGTTATATGGACCAACACACCAACAAAGTGGGATAACAATTTCTTCCGGATATTATTCAGCTACGAATGGGAGTTGACTAAAAGTCCAGCAGGTGCATATCAGTGGAAGCCAAAGGAGGATGCAAGAGCCGATACAGTTCCGGATCCGCACGATCCATCAAAGCGTCGCGCCCCAAGCATGCTGACAACAGACCTCGCTCTACGGTTCGACCCTACCTATGAAAAGATTTCAAGGCGTTTCTATGAGAACCCAGATCAACTTGAAGAAGTATTTGCCCGTGCATGGTTCAAACTGACCCACCGTGATATGGGTCCTCGAACACGTTATCTTGGACCGGAGGTACCGGATGAGGAGCTCATCTGGCAGGACCCAATCCCTGCATTCAATCACAAACTGATTGATGAAAAGGATATCACTTCCCTTAAGTCTAAGATATTGGATTCTGGCCTGTCAATATCAGAGCTGGTTTCGACAGCTTGGGCCTCGGCGTCCACTTTCCGCGGTTCGGACAAACGTGGCGGTGCCAACGGTGCCCGCATTCGCCTTGCACCGCAGAAGGATTGGGAAGTCAACGAACCAGCTCAGCTAGGTAAAGTGCTCGAGATACTCGAAAAGATCCAGAGTGAATTTAATGAAACCCAGTTGGGAGGTAAAAAGGTATCGCTAGCTGATCTAATAGTTTTAGCTGGTTGTGCGGGTGTTGAGCAGGCAGCAAAAAATGCTGGTCATGAAGTGACTGTACCCTTCTCACCTGGACGCATGGACGCTTTGCAGGAACAGACCGATGTCAACTCATTTGCTGTACTGGAACCAGTCACAGACGGATTCCGTAACTATCAAAAGAATCGAAACACGGTTAGGCCTGAAGAATTTCTGGTGGACAAAGCGCAATTATTAACTTTGACAGTTCCTGAGATGACAGTTCTCATTGGCGGCTTACGTGTCCTGAATACCAACTTTGAACAATCTCAGCATGGTGTCTTCACTAAACATCCCGAGACGCTTACCAATGATTTCTTTGTGAATTTGCTTGATATGAGAACAGTATGGAATGCATCCGCGGAAGATGATAATGTATTCGAGGGGCAGGACCGGACAACTGGAGAACTCAAGTGGACCGGTACTCGTGTAGACCTTATCTTCGGTTCAAATTCCCAGCTGCGAGCTTTAGCAGAATTCTACGCGTGTGAGGACTCCTCAGAGAAGTTCCTGCAAGACTTTATAAATGCATGGAACAAAGTCATGACCCTAGACAGGTTCGACCTGGACTTATCATGAAAATAAGGGGCATGATATTTGTATTGGTCTTTAAAGTCAGAGCTGTTTTCACATAAAAAATAGTGTGAAATAATTATTTTAGAGAAAGGGCCGTGTACGAATCAGAATACCGACAAGAATAACAACCAGGAGAAGAAGAATAACACCCAAGATTATCATACGATTGATCTTTCTTTCCATTTCTTTTTCAAGTTCTTTCTTCTTTTTTAATTCCTCATCTACCATATAATTATTTTATATTTTCACAAATAAATAAAATGATTTAAAAAAAAATATTTTCAATTATTTAAATAAACATTGTTCCTAATTAAATTAAAAATTATTTATTCATTCTTCTTACTATATACTTCCTTAATTCCTCTGCGAAGAACATTATAGGTATGAAACTTATAACATACAACCATTGATAAATTCCAAGTGTCGTTGTTCCGAATATACCCTGGAGATATGGGATGTACACTATTGAAAGCATTACAGCCACTTCAAATAGAATTCCACGAATTATCCATTTGTTTTTAAAGACACCCACTTTAAAAGTTGAGGTTCTTGTTGTCTGACACCCAAGTAAGTTTCCTATTTGGGATGTAACAATTCCAACAAATACCATGGTAGTTGCTTCTAAGTACAGTGGATCAGTGAATGGTAGGGACTGTCCTAAAGTCCATCCTCCAGAAAACAAAACCCAAAAATATCCTGACATTACCAGCGCTGCTTCAATTAGCCCCAAAAATATGTAACCTCTCCAAATTACTCCAAAGTTTAGAAGTCTTTCATTTCTTGGCCTAGGTGGTCTATCCATAACATCAGACTCTGAAGGACCCATCCCTAGTGCTAATGCAGGTAATGTATCTGTTCCCAGATCAATTGCAAGGATCTGCATTACAGTGATAGGTAATGGTATTTTAAAGATGACCAGAAGAATGAATGGGATGATTTCAGCTGTTTCATGAGCGAAAATATATGTTATAAACTTTCTTATATTCTCATATATGGTTCTTCCTTCTTTGATTGCTGAAACTATGGTTGCAAAATTATCATCGGTAAGTACCATGTCAGATGCTTCTTTTGCTACATCTGTCCCAGTTATACCCATTGCAACACCTATATCTGCCTTTCTAAGTGCTGGTGCATCATTTACACCATCACCAGTCATAGCAACAATCTCATCCATGTCCTCTAGAACAGATGCTATTCTCATCTTATGCTCTGGTACTGCACGTGCAAATATAATGTCTTCATTAGATTTTAAGATTTCTTTCAGCTCTTCATCACTCATGGTTGTTAATTCTTTACCCTTAACTATCCTACAAGTTTTATTATCCACAATTCCCACTTCATGGGCTATTGAACGAGCTGTAAGACCATAATCACCAGTAATCATTATTATCCTTATACCTGCTTTGTGGCAGTCAGCCACCGCAGGAAGTACTTCTGGACGGGGAGGATCTTGCATTGCCATCATTCCAAGAAAGATCATATCTTTTTCAACAGAATCAGGATTATAATCATCAAAATCTGATGGGAGATTTTTATAGGCCATTCCAAGAATTCTAAGTCCAGATGCAGCAAGTTTGTCATGTTCATTTATTACTTGTTCTTTTGCTTCGTCACTGAAGATTATTGGAGCTCCTTCAACAGAAATTTCATTACAAAGTCTTATAATCTTTTTCGGGGCCCCTTTGATATATGCTACCTTTTTATTATCTACATTATGAATTGAACTCATTGATTTTCGTTTAGAATCAAATGGAAGTTCAGATATACGTGGATTTTTTTTAAGTTCACTCTCCCAGTCAAAACCATTTTTACGTGCAGCAACAAGTAATGATGCTTCTGTTGGATCACCATATATTTTCCAATTTTCACCAGGTTTTGATGGTGAAACTAGTTTAGCATCGTTTGCAAATGTGGCTGATCTCATTAAAAGTTTGAGTTCTAATACATCTTTATGACATACTGGGCCCTCATCTTGAAGAAAATCACCTTCAGGATTATAACCCGCTCCAGTAACATCGATAACATCGTAGGGTATCCATATCTTACGTACGGTCATCTGATTCTTGGTGAGTGTTCCGGTTTTATCAGTACATATGATATTTGTTGAGCCGAGAGTTTCAACACTTGAAAGACGTTTTATCAACGCATTTTTACCAACCATCTTTTTCACAGAAGCTGCTAGTGCCAGGGTAACTGTTGGAAGAAGACCTTCAGGAACATTGGCCACTGTGAGACCTATTGCAAATAAAAAGGCAATGGAAAGGCTAAGTTTAACAACATAAATGTTTAGAAAGAAAAGTACAACACCCATTGAAATCGCAATGATTGCAATTAGTTGAGTTAAACGGGCAAGCTGATTTTGAAGGGGACTTGGTTCTTCCTTGACCTTTTGAGTTAAAGATGCTATCTTGTTAAATTCAGTATTTATACCCGTAGCAAATATAACAGCTTTACCGGATCCAGATGAAACATTTGTACCTGCTAAAACCAAATTAAACGTGCTAACAATGGATTCATCATCATTTTCTTCTGGATCTGCAATTTTTCTAACAGGTTTAGACTCACCTGTTAGAGTTGAATTATCAACTTTCATTTGATATGCCTCAACTAATCGGGCATCCGCTGAAATGTTGTTCCCTTCTTCAAGTATGAGTATGTCCCCTGGAACCAGTTGTGAAGCTAATACTTCCATCTCTTTACCTTGTCTTATCACCTTTGCAGTTGAGGGTAAAATTTTCTTTAATGCAGCAACAGCTTTCTCTGCTTCGAATTCTTGCCAAAAACTAAAAATAGCATTAATTATTATAACAGCAATAATTGCAAATCCTAACTGGGGTGTTCCACTAATAAATGCAAGGGCGCTGGCCCCCCACAATAGTAAGGCTAGTAGCTGATATAGATTAGCAACAAATTTCAAAATTAATGGCTTTTGCTTAACTTCTTCAATCTGGTTCAACCCATACTCTGTTAAACGTTTTTCGACTTCATCAGGACTTAAACCACTCTTTGAAGTGTTTAATTCACTATAAATATCTTCCGGAGGTAATGTTTTAAATTTCATTTTTTTTAAACTTGTTTTAATTTAATGAAATGTTTTTGTTAACAATTTTTATAGTGTTTCTAAAATAAATATTAGATTATAAATTAACCCTTACATATACTTCCTGAAGTTTTTAATTCAAAAACATGCAGAATCAACTTATGATTTTGTAAAGAAGTAATGGAATTTCAATAAATTATTTAAATCGTTAAGAGGTATTGAATGCAGTATAATGACAATAGTTCATCTCATAGTTCAGAAGATTACGATCTGCAGATAAAAGACACAATTCCATTATGAATTCCATGATGAAACAATAAATATGATAAAAACAATATTAAAAGAGGCTAAAATTTGGCCGGATACAGGATGAGGTACAGGATCACTTGTTAAAAAGGCAATTGAAAATTTTAACAATACTAATTTCATACGGGCAGATCCATCTGTTGAAATGTTAAATTTGGCCAGATCAAAACTTTCAAAACAACAAGACGAAAAAATAAAATTTCTAGAACCCCGGAAACAAGTAAAATTTCTCTTGAGGATAATTTAAAAACAGATGTAATCACAGCAATTCAGGCCCACCATTATATGTCCGGAAAAGATAGATTCAAGGCCACAAAAAAAATTGTTACAATCTTTTAAAAGATAATGGTATTTACAATACATTTGAAAATATTAGCCCCATAACCAAGGAAGGAATTGAATTAATGAAACATTATATGAAAAACTATCAGATTTCCAGGGGTAGGGATACAGAAACCGTTGAAAACTATTTAAAGAGATTTGATGTTGAATACTTTCCTATTAAAGTTGATGAACACCGTTTATTATTGGAAAAAACAGGTTTTAAAGTTGTTGAAATGTTTTGGATGTCTTACATGCAGTCAGGATTTTATTGTATAAAGTGAGAAACTCTGGTAATATCCTACTATGAATTTAATCTGATTACATAGCTGCTGTTAATTTGAGACTATTCATTATGAGTCTCTTGAGTACAACTACGAAAAAATACTACATCTCGCTTAGGATTTCTTCAACTTGGGCTGCACGTGTTTCCATTTCAAAGAATATTAGTCCAAGTTGAGCTTCTGGATCAGTTAAAAGGGTTAATATGGCCTTTAAACCTGCATGAATAAGTACAATAGTTCCTTTTTCAGTTTTAACAGATATTTGTGCTACCGTTCCAGTTTTCAGTTGTCCTGATGCAGCTTCTGCAGCCCCCATTATGGTCGAGCACAATGCTGAAAATATTCTGGCATCCACATCAGGAGGTGTCCTTGAATTTATTAATAGGCCCTCTTTCGAAACAATACCACAAGCTTTTATCTGCCCCACCTGCATGAGACCTGTAAGCACATCATCAAGCTTTTCCTTTTTAGTTTTACTCATGATATTATCATCCTTTCCGAAAACTTTTCATGGCAAGTTTGTTAATAATCTAAACAGAACTCATAAATTTATTTGTTTTAAGGTTTGTTCATTTCTTGTAGTATTTCATTTGAGACTTTTAGGAATTTTTCTACAATGTAGCGATACTTTTCCTCGGTTTTTTTCCGTTTGTCATCAGCTTTTTTCCTTTCAGTTATATCCCTTAGTATGGCCGAGAAATATGTTTTATCTCCTGATTTCCAGGTAGAAAGGGACATTTCGAATGGAAATTCAGTACCGTCTTTTTTTAAACCTGTAGTTTGAACTGTTTTTCCAATAAGTTCATGTTCACCACTAGATCTAAACTTTTCCAAGTACTCAATATAACCTGCCTTAAACCTATTAGGCATCAACATTGTCAGATGTTTACCTTCCATTTCGTCGGCTGAGTAACCAAACATGGTTTTAACACTTTTGTTAAAAAATAGGATGTTCCCCTGCACATCTGATGTAATAATTCCATCTGTTGCAGTTTCTGCAATAACCCTAAAACGTTGTTCACTTTTTTTAACTTTTTCCACGATACGCCTATACCTTTCCTCATTTTTTTTCCGTTCATTTATGTCTTTAAATACTCCTTCTACTCCCAATTGTTTTTTGGATTTGTCGTAGTAATTGTGGGTGTTAGTGGATACCCATAATGATGTTCCGTCCTTTTTTTTTAGTTCTATCTCATAATCTGTTACTTTTCCATCTTTTTTTAGGATAGATAAAAGGCGTTCTCTCTCTTCAGGTTTTTTGTAGAGATCTCGGGATAAGTTCAGACCAATCATATCTTCTACTGATTCGTAACCACTCATTTTGGGGCCGGAGGAGTTTATCATGGTGATTTTACCCTCCATATCTGCACGGTAGAACACATCATGCATATTTTCCACTACACTGCGATATTTTTCTTCACTTTCTTTACATTTAACAATTTCTTTTTCCAGTTCATTTATTTCATCACTGTGATGGTCTTCAGTTCCTTTTGACATTTTTGAATAACCCCTATATACTCTCAAAAACAGTTTAATTACCAAGTTTCATTAGTAATATATATTTATAAAGTAATATAACTTGTTAAAAAAAAATATACAAAAAGAGTTGAAGTACATGATTATGTCTCATTTAAATTGCTCTGAAATTAAATGTTTTGATCAAATTCTGGAAAAAAATAAACCCTGAAATCAAACTCTAATCAAAAAAATATACCACATTTGATGTTTGGATAAAAACTCAACAAATTCGCATCCGATGTTCCATCTTAACCATTATAATCTAAATCTTTGAAAGTGATCTTAAATTCAGTTCCATTATTTCTATCAAGTTCAATTTCACCGTCTATTTGGTCGGTTAAACTGTTTACCAATTGTAAACCAAGTGATTCATTATTTTTGTAATCTAAATCTTCTGGAAAACCTATTCCATTATCTATTACGGTAAATTCGTAGTGTGCATCTAGTGGATGGAAATCTATAACGATTTCTCCATTCATTCCATCTGGAAAGGCATGTTTTAAACTGTTGGTGATGAGTTCATTTACAATCAACCCTAGGGGTATTGCTGTGTTGATGTCCAGAAAAATATCATCAACATTAATTTTAAGTTTTATTAAGCTTGGATCGGCTACGTACGTATGGAAAAGTTCGTTGGATAGTGAAGTGATGTATTCACCGAAATCTATCCTTTTAAGATCAGTTGATTGATATAATCGTTCATGTATAAGTGCCATGGACCGTGCACGGTTTTGACTTTCCTTGAAAATAACTTGAGATTCTTTATCTTTAATATAACCTGACTGCAGATTCAATAGGCTGCTTATGATCATCAAATTATTTTTGACTCTGTGATGGATTTCCTTGAGGAGCATTTCTTTTTCTTCAAGAGAGGTTTTTATCTCCTTTTCCATGTTTTCACGTTCTTTAATTTCCTCTTTTAGTAGGACATTAGCATTAGTTAACTCATTTGTTCGTTTTTTTACTGTTATCTCAAGATTATCCAAATTTTCTTTCAGTTGTTCTTCGGCCTTATCACGTTCAAAATCTGTTTTATTTAATGTAATGGCAAACCACAAGAATATTATGGTGTAGATTATTAATGTAGATAAAATAAGTATTGAAAGTCCAAATGAGGGATCGTATAATCCGGCTTTAACACCTAAATATGTGATAAATCCTATAATAATTGTAAAAATTATTAGAATTGGAAGAATACGTTGAGTGAAATATGAACCAAGTTGATTACTAGTTAAATTAGAAACTAATCCTTGATCAGGCCGTGCAAATAAAATGCTTAAACTTGTCCATAACAATAATAACACAGCATAAATAGCCACTCCCGTGAAATTAGGAATGTAATATAATTGGGGACTACCATAAAGAAATCCTATTAAAGGTAAAGCTACAACAAAAACGGTGATAAGTGCTATAATTTGAGACCAGTTAACAGTTTTTGGTGTATTTCTACTTAAAAATAGCAGAGAAGAACCTATAAGAATAAAAGCAACAGCAACAGCTAATGCCATCCTATTTGGACTGGATGCGTATAATGCATCAGGAAGTTCTTTAAACAGTATTTGATCAATTCCCAAATTAATGGCAAATAAATATTCAATCAAGGTTAAAAATCCTATCAAAAAGACAATTATAGCACTTATCTGTGCTATGCTACGCATATTCATTGTGTTTCTTTTTGTTTGCATTAACCACAGAGAAAGTCCAATTAAAATTATAGCCACTGCTACATTAGTTTTTATGGTGGAAAAACCCATGCCTGGGCTTTTCAGAATGGAAATATCAAAAGCCCAACTCAAAAGAACCAGCAAGCCAGCCACTACTAATAAAATACTGGATAATTCAGAAAAAAATCTAAACCGTTCAATCAAATCATAGCCATCCATCATTAAATCTACAAACCTTAAATCCTTTCTTTATACTCCAACTCTTTAAAGATTATCTTGAATTCTGTTCCGTGGGTTTGATCAAGTTCGATCTTGCCCTCTATTTGATTAACCAAACTTTTTACCAGCTGGAGACCAAGTGAATTTGTGTTATCGATATCAATGTCTTTTGGTAGTCCAATTCCGTTATCGGTAATTATAAGTTCCATTTTATTTTGGAGAGATTTGAGATCGATAGTTATAATTCCTTCTCCTTTTGGAAAGGCGTACTTAACACTGTTAGTCACCAGTTCATTGACAATAAGTCCTAGAGGTATTGCAGTTTCCATACCAATGTTAATATCTTCAATATCTAACACTGATTCAATGGTACCTATTTTGATTCCATAAGAATAGAAAATGTCAAAGATAAGTTTATCGATGTAATCTTTGACATTGATGTCTGTAAAATTGGGTGATTGGTATAGTTTTTCGTGGATCATGGCCATGCTCTTCACTCTGCCCTGGCTCTCCTTCAAAACATTCACTGCTTCCTCATCTTCAACGTTTTGAATCTGCAGGTTAAGCAAACTGGAAATAATCTGCATATTATTTTTAACCCGGTGATGTATTTCTCGGAGAAGTACTTCTTTTTCTTTTAAAGATTCTATAATCTCCTTTTCCGCATGTATACGCTCAGTTATATCCCGGATGACCTCAATAGCACCCTTAATATTGCCTTGACCATCATGTAGGGGCACTGCTTTTCCCCAAAGTATACGATTAGTCCCCTTTAGGGGTGCCTCTGTCTGGGCCATAATAGCTTCTCCCCTTCTTTCCACAAAATCATAGTGCTTTTCGATATTTTCATTGGAATGAGTTACCAGATCAATCAACATCTGCCTTCTTATCCCGAAAAATGGCTTAGAATATTCATAATCTCCTTTTCCCACCATATTTAGGGCTTTGAACCCGGTCATATCCTCAATGGCTTTGTTCCAGGTGATGACTATTCCATTGTTATCGATGGCTAATGTTGCATCAGGTAAAAAATCAATAATATCAAATAAACGCTTTTCCGATTCTTTCAGTGAATTTTCCAGCTTAAGCTGTGCTGTGATGTCACGTGCCAGCCCCATGAATAATCTTTGGCCTTGAATATCCACAATGGCGAATCTCACCTCAACCGGGAATATACTTCCATTTTTACGACGGAAATGTCCTAATAAACTAAAAGGCTCGTTAGGCTTGATTTTTGGCAATACATGTTCCTGAGCACTTTTTAGGTCAGTGTCCTGTTCAATATCCATAATGTTCATTTGAAGTAGTTCTTCCTGTGAATAACCTAGACTCTCAGAAGCGCGTTTATTAACTTCAACGAGTTTTCCATCAAAATCATGCACTAAAAGAATATCAGCTGCATTGTCCACTAAAGACTTAAACTTCTCTTCACTCTCCCTAAGGGCTTTAAATGATTTTTTACGTTCATTTATGTTTCTGATGATGGATGTGAAGTAGATTTCTAGGCCTGTTTCCCATTTGGTCAGTGACATTTCAAAGGGAAACTCTTTACCATTTTTTTTAAGTCCAAGAGTTTCAATGGTCCGTCCTGCTAATCTGTGCTCACCAGTCACCCGGAATTTCTTAAGACTCTCCAAGAAATTTTCCCGGTACCTTTCAGGCATTAATATAGTAAGTGGGGAGTTTTGTAATTCATCTTGAGTGTAACCAAACATCTTCAGTAAGCTGTTGTTGAAATACAAAATTTTACCATTGGCATCGGTGGTTATTATTCCATCCACAGAGTATTCGGCCAAAGCACGGAAACGTAAAACACTTTTTTCCAACCTTTTGGCGGACTTTTGGCGGTCAGTGATGTCTAAAAGGGACGCAACGCTCTTATTGGTTCCAGGTATAATATCAACATTTAAATGGATGTTTTTAACGTTACCTTGCCTATCAGTGAACTTGAAGTCATAAATTTCCGGTGCTGCATGAGGATCAGTTCTGCGCAGACGATGAAATCCCCTCATTTTTTCAAGATATTCTTTTTTTACAAAATCTGTCCAGCTTTTCTTACTCTCTAATTCTTTTTTTGAATATCCGCTGAGTTTTTCAAATTCTGCGTTGGCCAAAGAAATAGTTGAGTTTTCATCTAAGATTACAGTTGCAGTTCCTGTGTGCTCAAAAATTGCCTTGTAATATGATTCTGACGTTTTCAATTCTTTTTCAGCTTTTTTACTTTTGCTGATGTCGCGGACAAAAGCCTCAGTACCTTGTATTTGACCATCTTTATTATAATAATACTGGACATTCATAGATGCCCAAAATGATGTACCATCCTTTCTTAAGGCTTTAACTTCCATATTCAAAACTTTACCATGGGTTTTCAAATGTTTTAGCATCTTCTGTCTGTCTTTTGAGGATGTGTATAGTGAAAGAGCTGGGATACCAATCATTTCTTTTGGTGAATCAAATCTGTACAAATGTGCTGCTGAAGGACTTGCCATGGTAATTTTGCCTTCTATGTCTCCCATGAAATAGGCATCTAAAACATTTTCGACTATTCTGCGGTACTTCTCTTCACTTTTTTTTAATTCTTTTTCCATCTGATTTTTGTAGATTGCGAGTTCTATAGCATATTTAATTTCTGTTCGGTCGTATGGTTTGATTATGTATCCATAGGGTTCTGTGAGTTTGGCTCTTTCAATTGTGGACTCTTCAGAATGAGCAGTTAAATAAATAACAGGAATATTTAGGTCTTTAATCTTAGTAACAGCTTCAATACCATCACTATCGCCTTTAAGAATTACGTCCATCAAAATAAGATCGGGCATTATTTCTAAAGCTTTCTCTACAGCTTCTTCGCCACTGGATGCGACATATGGAACTTCATAACCAAAGGATTCCAATGTTCGCTTAATATCCAAGGCTTCTATGCTTTCATCTTCTACCAATAAAATTTTAATTTCTGACATTGTAATAACCAATATATTATATGTTAATAACCCTATTTGTTTTCTATGTGAGAAAAGATAAAAAACAAAGTATTATTGTAATAAATCACTAGTTATTTTAATTTTGTATTTGGAAGAAACCTTTAACTTAACCCGGACATTTTTTTGTACATCATTAACATACCTGTAGAGTGAAATTTTTGGCATTTTAAAATAAAATAAGTATGCAACTGTTATTAAAAAGAGTTTCCAATAATTTTACAAAGTAGTTGGTGACCTAATCTGTGATTACTCAAGATATTATGAAAACTATTGACTTTTAAATAGTATTTTGCCTGAATACTTACATTCTTGATGAATCTGTAGGATAAGATTGATATGACATGATCGTTTTGTTGCTTGCAAAATAAATGCATATGAAAATAAAATAATTTAATAATAAGAAAAGTCTAACAGTTTTAACACTGCAAACATAATTAATAGGGAAAAATTTGGACTCAAATTTGGCCTCAAGATATGAAGGAAAGTTATCGTTAGGAGTTACCCTCTTATGAAGAAAGTATTTTTATGGTGGTTAATTGCTGGGAGTAAGGGTGGAGAAAATCGCGGCAGAATAATACTTGAACTTAATAAAAGACCATATAATGCTAATAAACTCGCAGAAAAGCTTTCACTCGATTATAAAACTATCAGACACCATATAGGTGTCTTGAAAGAAAATAACTTAGTTAAATCTACTGGAGAGAAGTATGGTGCATTATATTTTCTCTCTGATGAAATGGAAAAAAATTACAACGTCTTCCTTTCGATGTGGGAAGAATTTAAGGAAGAATAAGAATTATTATAATTAATTCACAGGATAGAAGGTGTAAAAATGGTGTTGGAATCTAATTTATTGGGACTACAGAGTATTGTGCCTACTTTGTTGATATTGGTTAAATATTCACCTTTAATAACTAGTATCGCCAATATTTGCCTTTTAGTTGGAATGCTCTATGTTTACTTGGAAAGATACTTAAAGGTGAAATCTAAATTCACAACAACACTAGTTTTAGTCTCCTTGCTATTTCTAGTTCAAAACATATTATTCTCAATATATTTCATATTCAACCTTCCAGAAACTCCTATTAATGCTGTTCTACCTTTAGTATTTTTAGGACTTGAATTCACAGCTTTAACTCTACTTTTAATGATAACAAGAGAATAATCTTTAATATTCTTTTTTTATAATCATTTTACCAATTAATTTACTAAATTAAAGGTTTTAAATCTAGTTTTTACTTATAAAATTACACTAATTGATCTCCTAATTTGGATTGAATTTGGAGGGAAAAGAGAGGAAAAGCAGAGTAAATTTTGGAAAAACTACTTTTAAGGGGTTAAACTACAATTAAATAATCAAGAAATGATTAAATATATTCAAAGGAATGTTCAAATCTGAATAGCAAAAGTTTGTCCCTTTGAGTTAAATTAAAAATGGAGGTTAAATAATGGTCGATGTTAAAGAAATAAAATCGGTTAAACTGACACCTTTTACCAAGATGTCAGCATCAATATATGGAATTTTGGGGTTGATTGCAGCTGTCGTGGCGCTAATAGCGCTTGTAATAGTACAGGCAACAGGGGTTACTTCTCAACTTGGGCAATTTAATGTTGTAACAGGATTGGCAATACCCCTAATAATTATCATTCCAATAGGTGCATTTTTCACAACTATTGCTGTTAGTTTTTTCACAGTAATTCTATACAATGCACTTGTACCAAGGTTAGGTGGCGTAAAATTAGAATTAAATGGTAATGATGTAGAAAAAATTCCAGTTATCCCATTTGCTCTGATTATATCAGCTATAGGTGCTATATGGGCCTTTATTATAGGTTTAGTATTAGCAGCGGTGATCTCACCCCTATTCTCATTAATAGGAACACTTCCTGAAGCAGCCAATATAACCGCTAATATAACCGCAACTACTGGAGCAGCCTTACCAACAGGAGGATTTGGGGCAATAGGAGCAATAGTTATAATAGCATTAATAATCGGACTGCCAATAATGGCATTTGTATTCGGATTTATTTGGAACGCTTTATTTGCAATATTCTACAACTACATAGTTACCAGAGTAGCTAAAATAAAATTAGAATTCGCAGCAATAAGCGGAACCTTACACGAACTTAAACACATACCGGTACTACCAACAGCCCTTGCAGTGGCACTTGTATATACCATATTAGGGGTTATATCTGGTATTATATCTGGGAATTATACAGAATTCATATCTAATTTTGTATTGTACTTTATAGAAACCGCATTAATCGCTATCCTATACAACTACCTGGCACCAAAGATTGGTTCAATTAAATTAAATCTAGAATAGATTTAATATTTTTTATTTTTTTTAATAAGTTGAGGTAGTCTCATAAATTTTTTTATATTTTTGGAATTTTTGGATTTTTTTTAGTT